>CAZTUO010000151.1:0-7794 GCA_964616355.1 uncultured Nitrospira sp. | reverse complement strand
GTGGCCCGCGGCAGCTTCGCCCGGCGCGCGGCGTCGCCCAGCAGCTCGGCCCCCAGCTTGTAATTGAGGCCGCCCCGGCCCTGTCGCTGCGGGCCGAAGAAGTTCGGGACCCCGCGCGTCGCCAGGGTCTCCAGGATATGCGGAACCGAGGTGGACGCCCAAGGCGCCACGTCCCGGACGACCAGGCGGAACCGGTTCCCGGCATGGTGCCCGGTCCGCAACCGGTTGCGGTGCCGCCCCAGTACCTGCACCGCCAGGATCTGCGCGTCCGGCTTGAGCCGCACCGCCGCGTCCGGGGATAACCCGTGCACCGAGACCATCTGGGTGGCGACCGCCCGCGCGTCCTTGAGCCCGGCCACGCCGATACCCATCATCTTGACGCCGAACGTGGAGGACAGCCGCTTCACCAGGTCCGGCGTGGAGAGCCCGCGCTTCGTGATGCGCAGGTAGAGATGCTCGCCTTCCCCGCAGGGCAGGTACAGGGGCCGCTCCTCCACCTGGAAGTCTTCCGGTTGCGCCCGAATGACCCCGCCGATCCCGGGAATCCCCCTCGTCAGGTAGGGCAGTGCCGACGCCGCGATGTCTGCCGGATTCTGGCCTGTCATGGTATACTACGACCGACCATCAAGAGCCGCCCCCTCATGGAACGTCCCGCAATGATCCTGGTCTCCCTGCTCGCCCTGACCGCGTGGGGCTCGGCTATCGCGTTGCCAACGGCCGTGGCTGAGACCAGGGGCGAGACCGACGTGTTCGGCCGCTTCACGGCACACATCGGCGAGCAGATCCAGTCCGACAAGCGCACGTTCCTCGACGCCCAACTCTGCACGGAATGGTTTTACAAGCAGCGGTACCAGAAGCCGCCGCGCCCGGAAGCGGAGGGCGTGTCCTGGCCGGCCCGCTCGACCCGGCAGCGACTGGTCTTCGCCCCGGCTGAATGCGAGACCCGGTACCCGGGCGGACTCGAGTCGGCGCGGGACGATTTCAGCCGGCGGCAATCCACGCTCTCCATCAGCCTGACGTTCTACGAGCTGGCCCTGGTCGGCGACCGCAACGACGACCAGCGGTACAGCGCGGCGGAGCTGCAGGACATCCTCGAGTCGTTCGGCCTGCCCTACGACGCGCTGCTGGCGCCCTCGGTGCACCTGTCCGTGTTGAACGCCAAATTCGACGCCCTCCGCCGGGCCGGGGACATCGAGCCGCTGATGGCCAGCTTGGGGACCCTGTTCGACCGCGGCTACCGGTTCACCGAACAGGACATGGCGGCACTGAACCGGGTCTCCGGATGATCCCCCAGCACGTTCCCTGGCATCGACGGACTTGGTTTGTCCTGACCCACAAGATCGAAAACCAAGTCGTTCGGCTGCACAACGTGGTGCCCTGGCTCGAAGTGGGGCTCTCGGAGCCTGTCCTCTCCACGCTCGCCTGCCGGTCCGCACCGCTGGCCGGCCATCGGGCCATCCACCTCACCGACCTGCACCTGAACGTGTATCGGCCCCGCCACGACCGGATCCTCGCCGACGTCGCCCGCGCGCAGCCGGACTGGATCTTCGTGACGGGAGACCTGCTGAGCTTGCCTAGGTCGCTGCCGCATCTGTTTCGCTTCCTGGCCGGGTTGCGGCAGATCGCCCCAGTCTATCTCACGCTGGGCAATCACGACCACCTTAGCTGCATCCCGCCCGATCGGTTCAAGGAGCTGGCAGACCGGCACAAGCTGACCATGCTGATCAACGAGACGGTCTTCGTCCCGCTGCGAACCGGAGAGCTGTCCATCGTCGGCCTCGATGATCCGACCCTGCATCGGGCGGACGTCCGCTGCATTCCGCCGCGAGCGCCGGATCGGTTCACCGTGCTGCTGGCCCACGCGCCGGCGGTCCTGGACCTGCTGGACGGGTCCCACGGGGTGGACCTGGCCCTGTGCGGGCACAGCCACGGCGGGCAATGGCGGCTCCCCGGCATCCGGCCGTTCTGGATGCCCTATGGCTGTCGCGGGCGGGCCGCCGGCCTCCACGAGCGCAACGGCCACCGCCTCTACGTGAATCGCGGGCTCGGCTGGTCGGGGCTGCCCGTCCGTCTGAACTGCCCCCCGGAAATCTTAGTGATCGAATGGGTGGAGTGAGCGAGGCTACCCTAGCCGCTCCAGCGCCTCGCGCGCCCGGCTGCGCACCGTTTGATCCCAGTCGTCCTTCGCCACCTCGGCCAGCTTCTCCTTCGCCTCCGCGGCGCGCATCCGCCCCAGGGCCAGGGCGGCGCAGCCCCGAACATAGGCGTGGTCATCCTCCAGGGCCTTCAGCAGCAGGGGGACGGCCCGCTTGTCGCGGAGCACGCCCAGGTGGCTCGCTGCCATCCCGCGAATGCGATGCTGCTTGTCGCCTAGCGCGGTCTGCAGCGTCCTCGTGAACAGCTCCGCCAGCGCCGGCGCGACGCGCTCGAGCCCCTCCAGCTCGTAGTCGTTCAACTCCACCAGCTCGAAGGCCAGCTCGAGCCGCTTCTCGGGCGAGGGCTCCCGCTCGAAGCGGGCGATGAGCTGCTCCCGCCGGCGGCGGACCAGCCGGCGGCGACGGAGCTTCCGCACCACGGCCAAGACGACCGCGCCCGCCGCCGCGACCGCAAAGGTAAGCGGGATGCCCCGCTCGACGATCTCCTCGCGGGTATCGAGCGGAAGCCGCTTCCACAGCCACACGCCTGCCACCACGACACCCACCAAGAGGAGCGCGACGATGAGATTAGGCTGGCTTTGCCGCGTCTGCGTGGCCATCGGACCCGCATCATAGCAGGATGCGGAAAACGTCTGCCAGCGGAGTCGGCACACCCGACCTGGCGCCGACCGGAGAACCTGCCTTGACTGCCATTCTAACTAGTACTACCATGAGCGCGGTCATGGACCTCCCCGACTTCAAGGATGACCCCTACCTCAAGGTGCTCCGCCCGCTCGTGGAGGCCTACCTCGCCTTCTCCCGGGAGGACAACCGGCACATCCGGTCCATGCACCTGACTCCCTCCCAGTTCGACGTGATCGCGACATTGGGCGACACGGACGGCATGACCTGCTCGGAGCTGTCCGCGGCCACGCTGGTGACCAAGGGCACGTTGACCGGAGTCCTGGACCGCTTGGAGCGGAAGGGGCTCATCCGTCGCGACCCGGTCGCACGCGACCGGCGGTGCAGCCGGATCTGCCTGACCGAGAAGGGCGCAGCGCTGTTCCGCAAGACCTTCGCCGCGCACGCGGCGTTTCTCCGGCCCTATTTCGAGCGGGCCCTAACACAGAAGGAGGCCGATCAGGTCCGAGCCCTGCTCTTGCGCATCCGCGACAGTTTCCGGCACGCCAAGCCCGCCTGAGAGGCGGAGTGGCTTCAGTGGTCCAGGGAGGAGAATGCCATGCGATTATCCAGCCTGCCCGCTGGCCCGATGCTCCTGGCCATGCTCATGGTCGCGTCCATTGGTGCGTCTGCAGCCGACCCCGTCATGTCATCGAACAGGCCGAACCAGCGAGCCGGGGCGGCCGCCATTGAGCGGGGGCGTTACCTCGTCAAACTCGGGGGGTGCAACGATTGCCACACACCGGGATACGCCCAATCCGGAGGAAAGGTTGACGAGGCACACTGGCTGGTGGGCGACAGGCTCGGCTGGCGCGGGCCCTGGGGCACGACCTATGCGTCCAATCTCAGGCTCTACATGCAGACCCTCTCGGAAGACCAGTGGGTCCAAGTCGCTCGCACCCTGCAAACGCGCCCGCCCATGCCGTGGTTTACGCTTCGCGGTCTCCATGAGCACGACCTGCGCGCGATGTACCGGTTCATCAAGCACCTCGGGCCAGCCGGTGAGCCGTCGCCGGCTTACCTTCTGCCGGACCAGGAGCCGCCGCAACCCTATGTCCAGTTCCCGCACTCTCCGCACTGACTCGGCAAGGGCGCCGCGACGATGCGCCTGACTATCCTCGGCTCCGGGACGAACGTGCACCCGACGCGGGCGGCGGCGGGCTACCTGGTCCAGACCGACCAGACGCTGTTGCTGGACTTCGGCCCGCGGACCCTGATGAACCTCATAAAAACGGGGGTGGACCGGCATCGGATAGGCACCCTGCTCTTCTCCCACTTCCACGCCGACCACTTCTCGGACTTCATCACCTTCTTCTTCGACGCAGCGTTCTACTCCAAGGCCGTCGGGACGCGGCCGGACCTCACGATCATCGGGCCGCGCGGCACGAAGCGGCTCTTTCGCGCGATCCTGAAGACATTCCCCGGATTCGGTAATGCCGCGTTCCGGGTGCGCCTGCGCGAGGTCGGCGACCGGAGCTTCATGCTCGGCGAGACCCGGGTCACGCCGCAAACCGTCGTCCACAGCCCGCGGCTGCACTGCCTGGGCTATCGGATCGAGCACGAGGGCCGGCGCCTGGTGTACTCAGGTGACTCCGAGTACTGCGCCGCGCTGGTCGGCCTGTGCGAGGGCGCGGACGCGGCGGTCCTGGACTGCTCGTTCCCCGAGGGCCGGCCCGGATCGGGGCATATGCATGCAGGCGAGTGCGGACGCGTGGCCGCTGAGGCTGGCATCGGCCGGCTCGTGCTCTCGCACTTCTATCCGGTCGCCGAGCGGGCCGACGTGACGGCGCAGGCGGGCCGGCGATTCAAAGGAAGGATCGTGATGGCCCAGGACTTGCTGTCGCTGGACGTGTGAGCGGTGCGGACTACCCGCCTGATTCGCATTCGTCCGGCTGCCGCCCGTCCAGAATGCTCATGAACCGCGCGAGCCGCGTTTCCTTCACGCCTTCGTCCAGCTTGTGGTAGATCGCGATCAGGTTCTTGAGCGTGCGAACCAGGATCGCGCGCGGGGAGCTGCGATGGAGGTACTTCTGGTCGAAGCCGTACCCCGCCTGGATGAGAAACCGGGCGCAGTCCTTCTCGGTGAGCAACGCGCCCGCGTTGAAACAGTCCACGAAGACCTTGTAGCGCTCCGAGTCGAACTTCACCAGGAAGTGCCCCGGCATGCCGATCCCATAGACCGGGAGCCCGAGCCGCTGCCCGACGAGGAGATAGACGGTCGAGAGGCTGATCGGGATGCCGGTCCGCCGGTCGAGGACTCGGTTGAGGTAGCTGTTGTCCGCCTCGTAATAGTTCTTGCTATTCCCCCGGAAGCCCTGCTCCGTGAAGAGGTACCGGCTCATGGTCTTGACCGCTTCCTCGCCCGACACGCGCCGGCCCATACGGTCCCGGATCTCGGCCGCCATCTCGTCCAGCCGGCGCCGGTACAGGCCGACGTCCAGGGTGGGGTAGGCGTAGCGCGCGATCAGGAAGGCGCCCGCCTCGAGATCCACCTCCTGAGTCGGACAGGCGGCGAGTTGCCGCATCTCCGCCTCCAGCCGGTTCCCGCGGATCTCGTCGAGCACCTGCTCGATCCGACGCGCCAGCTCCGGCTGCTCGATCTCCGCTTCCAGGAGCAGCGGGACGGCGCTCTCGCCGATCTCGATCAGCTTGTCGCGGATCGTCCGCACGATGCGCTCGCTGTCGTCGGACAGCAGCCGGATGAGGGCTTTGATCTGACTCTCGCTGATGGCCGCCATCGCCAAGTCATCCCATAGCCCGGCGGAAGGCCCGCGAGCTCCCATACAGGCAGAGGGCGTCGAAGACCACCATGATCGCGACGACCATCCCGACCTTCGGCAGGGCCTCCGCCCAACCCGACAAGATCAGCGGGCGCACCGCATCAATCGCCCAGGTCATGGGATTGACCTGGGCGAGGACTGCCATCCAGCCCGGCATGGCCGAGAGCGGCACGAGCGCGGAGCTGAGAAAGATCATCGGGAGCGACAGGAAGCCCAGCACGGAGAAGAAGTCGCCGTGGCTCTTGACCGAGAAGGCCAGCGCCATCGAGATCGCGGTCAAGCCGACCCCGAACAGCATGCCGATGACGAGGATGACCGCCACGCCCGCGACGCCAGTGGCCGGCCGGACGCCGAAGAGAAAGGCGACTCCCAGGATCACCAGCACCTGCAGACAGGTGATCGTCGTGACGAAGAGGAACCGGCTGAGGATCACGGAGGTTCGGCGGATAGGGGCGGCCATCAGGCGCTCGAGGAAGCCGTTCTCCTTGTCGAAGAGAAGATCCACACCGCCGGCCAGCCCGTTGTTGAGCACGGTCATGACCACCACGCCGGCCGCGAGAAAGCTGATGTAGTTCGGCGCCTGCATGACCTGCTGGTCCGCCGCCCGCTGGAAGAGGTTGCCGAAGAAGATCAGCCAGAACAGCATGGGCTGGACCAGGGTGAACAGCAGGCTGAACTTCTCCCGGCTGAGCCGCCGGACCCAGCGCATCGTCAGCGCCAGAATCTCTTGGAGATATTCAGGCATATCGCAGGTTGAGCTGTCAGGTGGTCGCGTGGTCAACGCGAGAACCTGACAAGTTACAACTCCGGCTCGGCTGGAAATTCCTCCCGGAGCGCGTGGCCTGTGTGCGCGACAAACACGTCGTCCAGGCGGGGCCGATGGTAGTCGATGAACTCCAGCCGGCAGCCGACGCGGTTGGCTGCCTCCAACACCAGCGGTAGGGCCTTCTCCGGCGACTCGCCCCGGATGTCGAGGCCGTTCGGTCTCGTGCTGACGGCCAGGATTGCGGGCCCGCCCTTGATCGCCGCCGCCAGCCGCTCGAGCCGGTCCAGGTCCGCTGGCGCGACAGTCACGGACACGATGTCCCCGCCCAGGCCGGCCTTCAGCTCGGCAGGCGAGCCGATGGCCTTGATCCGGCCGCCGTCAATGATCGCGAGGCGGTCGCAGAGCTGATCCGCTTCGTCCAGGTAGTTCGTGGTCATGACGACCGTGATGCCGCGCGCCTTGAGCCGGCGGATGTAGTCCCAGATCCGGAGCCGGCTCTGCACGTCCAGCCCCAGCGTCGGCTCGTCCAGGAACAGGATCTTGGGATTCGGCAACAATCCGCAGGCAATGTCGAGCTTGCGCTTCATGCCGCCCGAATAGGTCTTGGCGAGCCGGTTGGCCTGTGCCTCGAGGTCCACTAGCCTGAGCAACTCGGGGATCCGCCGTCGCGCCTCATCCGCGGAGAGATGATAGAGGGCCGCGAGCAGCTCGAGGTGCTCCCGCCCGGTGAGAAACCGATCGATGGCGCGTTCCTGGGGCACGTAGCCGACCAGCCGACGGACCCGGTCAGCCTCCCGGACGACGTCGTGGCCCAGCACGAGGGCCTGCCCGGAGGTCGGCTGGAGCAGCGTGACCAAGATGCGGAGCGTCGTGCTCTTCCCGGCGCCGTTGGGGCCCAGCAGCCCGAAGAGCTCGCCCGCGTTGACTTGGAAGGACAGGCCGTCAATCGCCGTGACGGCACCATAGACCTTCCCCAACCCGGAGACTTCGATCGCGGCGGCACCCATGGGGCTCAGCACTCCCGGCCTTGCGCGGCGTCCCCCTGGCACAACTTGAATTGGATGAGGTCCATCGCCCGGCGGGCCCGCTGGAGCAGGGTGTCCGCTTCGAGGAGGAACTGCTTCTCCAGCGGCGTGAAATCCAGCACGGTCGCGAGCGTGTTGATCAGCACGTCGTCCGGCGCGTCCAGCCGGCCGTGCTCGCACCACCGCGGGTCGCGCCGACACGCGCGCAGGTAGTCGGCCAGCAAGGCCAGCAGCTCGGCGCGAACGACCGGAGGGAGCGCCTGGTCCGCGGCTTCAGGCCTCAGCTCGATCACCGCCTCGCGATAGCCGTAGCTGTAGACCGGCGCGCCGAAGATCTGCGCGGTGTGCAGGGCCGGCGTGGCGGTGAGGCCGATCTTGACCGCGTCGAAGCGCTCGAGCACCCGCCG
>CAZTUO010000150.1:0-7803 GCA_964616355.1 uncultured Nitrospira sp. | reverse complement strand
CGCCGGGCCGAGCTAGCTTGGTGCGGCGGAGCGGGTGAACTGGCTCTGAGGCTGAGGCCCAAGAAAGGCAAAGGGGCAAAAGGCAAAGGGGCAAAAAAGAGAAGCCCGAGTGTCTCTAAACGGTTGCCTCTAACCTTGTGACTTTTGCCTTGGGAAGGGGGCAGGCGGTTCTCGTGAGAGGGCTCCTGCCCCCTTTCTTTACGGGGACCCATGCCAGATCGTACGAGAAACTGGTGGCCATCCTGGGGCCAGGTCTTGGTCAGCCTGCTGGTCGTGGTGTTGGGGGGGCTGACTGCGCGTATGCTCGATCGGGTTGATCGCGATCTGCGCATTCTCTACGCAGAGTACACGCTGGCGGCGACTGACCTAGCCCATATCTCCGGGGACGTCATGCGCTACCGGGCCACGATCATCCAGGCATTCGAAGCGAGGAGTCGCCAGGATGCCGAGAGGATCATGGTGGGGCTTCCGGATCAACGCGAGCGCATCCGCGCTGCGGTGGACCGCTACGACATGACAGGGAAACGGGTGGGACCCGGGGTGGCGAGGGAACAACAGGCCCTCACTGCCTTGCGGGAGAGCCTGGAGTCCTACTTTGTGACTGCGGACGAAACCATCGCCCTCTTGAAGAAGCGCTGGGATGTCAAACCGGCGAAAGAGGCCGCGGCGCTGCGGAGCAGACTGGAAGTGCACATCCGGGATACGGCGGGAGCTAGATTGGTGGCGGTGAGCTTGGCTTTGGACCGGCTCCTGGACACTGTGGCGGAGGTTGGGAAGGGCATGCAGGACGAGGGCATCGTCACGATCCGCGAGATCAGTGCCGCGCTCCTGGTGGGAAGTGTGCTCCTCGCGTTGGTGAACCTCGCTGTGCTCTCTGGGCGGCGGCCGAGGAAGATGCCCGTGCGCCCGACGCCGGAGCTGGATCCAACCGCTTCGCCATGCTCGACCGCGCCGGCGGATCGCCCGGATGGGGCGGGTCTCGGGTGATCACACCGAGACGCCCTCTGGTCACGACAGTGTCGGGATGTCAAGGGTGAAAGGGGTTTGTGATGGATGACAAGAACCCGCTGCTCTACCGCGAGCCGATCCTCGGACGTGAGTACTGGGTCTGCGACGGGATCCTGGAAAACCCGTTCGAAGTCGCTGAGCGTTGCGTCAGCAAACCGACTTGGGTGTTGGGTGCGCCGTGGCGTCCGGAGCCCTGGCCGGGCATGCGCGCCCCGGACGCGCTCACCCCCGCGGAGTTGGCCCGGGTGGAGGCCTGGGTGAAGGCGGCGCTCGGCGTCCGGCGTCTGCTGGTCCAGCCCGACCCCGCCACCGGGGTGTCCGCCAATAACTGGGTGCAACTGGTGGGCGGTGCCGAGGGCGTCGCCCGGCCCCACGTGGATTCGGCCAAGCTCTGCACGCACGCCGGTGTGTTGTACCTGCATCCCTATCCGCCGACCATCCATTGCGGCACGTCCTTTTACCGTCTCAAGCTGGGCGAGGGCAAGCTCGGAGGCAACGTCTGCCCGCCGGAGTACGAGAGCATCAGTCAGATTCCTGGCTTGAAGGAGATGGAGCCAGGACAGTGGCAGGAAGAGCTGGAGGTGCCCTACCGATTCAACCGGCTGCTGGTCTACCGGTCGGATCTCGTCCATTCCGCCACGGCGTATTTCGGCTCGGCTTACGAGTTGGCCTCGAAGCGGATGGCGGTCGTGTTTTTCTGGAAGGCGGACGGCTGAGCCGACCGGGACAGCACCCTCGCTTGCGCCCCTCTTGACAGCCTGGCGCTCCGACGTCACTATCCGCGGTATGGCCGGCGAACCAGGCTCCGATGCGCTGAGTCAGGCGCGCGATCCGAGCGTCATGGTCGTGTTCGGCGCGGACGGCGACCTGACCAAGCGTAAGCTCGTCCCGTCGTTGTACCACCTGGCGTCCTGCGGCCTGCTTCCCAAGGACTTCGCGTTTGTCGGGCTCGCCCGGACCGAATTCACCACCGAGGACTTCCGGCACAAGCTGAGCGGGGACATCCGCGAGTTCGTCGCCGGCCCGCTGGATCCGGGGATCTGGGAGTGGCTGCGCCAGCGCCTCTATTACGTGACCGGGGACTTCCGCGATCCCCAGGCCTATGAGCGGCTCCGCGACCTGCTCGCCTTCGTGGACCGGACGCACGGCACCCGGGGCAACTACCTGTTCTACCTGGCCACAGCGCCGAGCTTTTTCAGCGAGATCATTCATCAGCTCGGCCGCGCTGGCCTGAGCGCGCAGAGGCGAGACGTCTGGCGGCGGGTGGTTATCGAGAAGCCCTTTGGCCGAGACCTCGCCTCCGCCCGTGCGTTGAACCGGGAGATCCAGGAGGTGCTGGACGAGCACCAGATCTACCGGATTGACCACTATCTCGGGAAGGAGACCGTCCAGAACATCCTCGTCTTCCGGTTTTCGAACGGCATCTTCGAGCCCGTCTGGAACCGCCGGTACATTGACCACGTGCAGATCACCGTGGCCGAGAGCATCGGCGTCGAGCATCGGGGCAGCTACTACGAGGAGGCTGGCGCGCTCCGGGACATGGTGCCGAACCACCTGATGCAGCTTCTGTCGCTGATCGCGATGGAGCCGCCCAGCTCGTTCGACGCGCAGGCGGTCCGGGACGAGAAAGCCAAGGTACTGCGCTCCATCCTGCCACTGCAGCCCATCGAGGTGCTGCGGTTCGCCGTCGCGGGGCAGTACGGCGAGGGGACTATCGAGGGAAAGCCGGTCCCGGCCTACCGCGCGGAGCCGAACGTGTCGCCCACGTCGTCCACGGAGACTTTTATCGCCCTGCGGCTGGTGATTGACAGTTGGCGCTGGGCCGATGTGCCCTTCTACCTGCGGACAGGGAAGCGGCTGCCCAAGCGGGCGACGGAAGTCGTGATCCAGTTTAAGCGGCCGCCGCTTATGCTGTTCCGAAAGACACCGGTCGAGCGGCTGTCGCCGAACCTGCTCGTACTCCGCATCCAACCGGACGAAGGGATCTCGCTCAGCTTCGGAGCCAAGGTGCCGGGGCCGACGGTCCGCATCGGGACGGTGGAGATGGACTTCCAGTACGCGCGGTACTTCGGCGGGGCGCCGACGACCGGCTACGAGACGCTTTTGCATGACTGCCTGGCGGGCGACGCCACGCTGTTCATGCGCTCGGACAACGTGGAGGAAGGCTGGCGCGTGGTGCAACCGGTCCTGGACGTGATGCAGTCGCTGCCGGCGGCGAGCTTTCCGAACTACGCCGCCGGCACCTGGGGGCCGCCGGAGGCCGACGAGCTGCTGGCACGGGAAGGCCGACACTGGCGGAATCCAGGATAAGACCGATTCGGCTCACGGAAGCAGGCTGCATTTACATTTGCGTTGATCCGTGCTACGCTGGGCCCCACACAAGTGCGCCCACAGTACGCGGGAGGTGCTTCTACTTAGTATCCAAGCCTGGTTGCCAGGAGGCACGAGGTGGGAGAAGCGTCCACGGGGCTACCCTCTCCGTCCTTTCCATCCCTCCCGCACGCGCGCGGTTTTGACGATCCGCCGGGGAAGCGATGTTCAACCTGATCAACCGGCGAGAGCGGCGCGAGAAGGCCTACCACGAAGGCAAGTGGGACCAGGTGCTGTCCCTCGCCCTCAAGCAGCTCGAGGAGGAGCCAGGGGATCTGAAGGCGCTCAACGACCTGGCGGTCGCCTATTATGAGCAGGAGCGATACGATCAGGCGTTCGAGACCTGCCAACAATTACAGGCGCTGCTGCCCACCCACGATGTGCTGAGACAGCTCAGCTCCTCGGGCCTCCGGTACATGCGCCACCATATCGTCTACGGCGCGCTCCTGTACCGACGGGGTCAATTCCGTGAGGCCCTGGATGTCTTCACCAGCCTGAAGTGTCTGAAAGGGCACTTCTCGGACAAGTTTCATTACGCCGCCCAGATTTTCCTGATGCAGGGTCGGGTAGATCAGGCGGTGGAAGAATACGAGCAAATGTGGAGGCTGCGTCCGGATCGGGAGCAGAAGGTCGTCAAGGAGCTGGAGCAGATCATCGAGAAGCACCCGCTGCACACCAAGGCCCACCGGCTGGCCTTCGAGATCCACCGGGAGAAAGGCCGGCTTCAGACCCTGATCGAGGATGGCGAGGCCGCCGTCAAGGAGGGGAAGGCCGGCCCGGGGACGGTCTATGCCCTCGGACACTACTATGAATTCCAGGGCCACCTGGACAAGGCAATCCGCCTCTTTCAACAGTACCTGCGGCGCCGGCCGGAGGACGCCGCGGTCCGCTGGTGTCTGACCGAGCTGTGCCTGAAACGCGGCGACGTGATGGAGGCGATCCAGCAGGGCCGGTTGCTCGTCGAGGGGCGGCCGGACCGGCTGGATGCGGTCCTGGCCAAGCTCGAGATGGCGGTGAACCAGTTGAGTGGATTCCGGCAGCGGCACGTGCTGGTCGAGCTGTTCACGCTCAACCTGGAGGCGGGACGGCTGGCGGCGAGCCGCCTCTGGCTGGAACGGCTCCTCCCGCTCCCGCCCCAGGAGGACGAGCTGCGCGTCAAGCTGCAGGAGAAGCTGGCGGCGGCGGGCGACCAGGCCCTCGAGACGGGCGATCTGGAGACGACACGCGCGATCCTCGAGCAGCTTCTCCTCCTGGACCCCGGCAATGAGGGGTTTCAGAACCAGTTGCGCGAGCTGGAGGAATTGCTGCTCCAGAAGCGGGCGGGCGAACTGGAGGTCTTGGTGCACTCGGGGCGTCTCTCGGAAGCGGACAGCCTCCCGGTGCTGCAAGAGTTGGGTGAGATCTACCGGCGCCGCGGCGAGTCCGAAGACCGGATCATCTCGATCTACCAGCAGTTGTCACGCGTCTCCTTCCCCGGCCAGGCCGAGGCCGTGCTCCAGCTTGGCTTGAGCTTCCTGCGCAAGGGGCTAGCGGATCTCGCGGAGAAACAGTTCGAGCGGTTCGTCCAGATGCCGATGCCGATGGATCGGCTGACGGAGTGCCTGTACACGATGGCGGTGGCCTGCGAGGGCGCAGGGCGCCACGAGAAGGCCCGGGAGCTCTACAAGAAAATCCTGGAGGTGGACCTCAACTACAGGGATGTCCTGTCCCGGTTGGAACGTCTTCCCGCCCTAAAGGACCAGGCCGGGCAGGCTGATGGATGGACCCGGGTCCGCGAGCGGTACGACGATATCGTCCGGATCGGGGGCGGCGGGATGGGGACGGTCTATTGCGCGACCGATCGGGTCCTGCGCAGGAAGGTGGCCCTCAAGTTCATGAAGGATGAGCTCAAGCAGGCCGCCGAAGCGGTCCAGCGGTTCATCCGCGAGGCGCAGGCCGCGAGCCATCTCAAGCATCCTCACATCGTCGCCATCTACGACATCCATGTCGGCGATCCCGTCTTCATCGCCATGGAGCATGTCGAAGGCCGGAGCCTGCGCGAGACCCTGCAGGATGGTCCGTTAGATCCGGGGCTGGTCAGGGCGATCGCCACCCAGCTCTGCGACGCGCTCGGCTACGCTCACAGTCAGGGCGTCGTCCACCGCGACATCAAGCCGGACAACATCCTGCTGACGGATGCGGGACAGGTCAAGATCGCGGATTTCGGTCTGGCCCACCTGGACCTCGCCGCGTCCAGCCTGACCCACACGGGGGCGCTGCTGGGCACGCCCTGGTACATGGCGCCGGAGCAGATCCTCGGGAAGCCGGTGGATGGCCGGATGGATCTCTACGCGCTCGGGGTGACCCTGTACGAGCTCCTGACGGGGCGCGTGCCCTTCGCCGAAGGGGACGTGGCCTACCGGCACGTGCATGAAGTGCCCCTAATGCCTGGTCTGCTGAACCCCAAGGTGAGCAAACCGCTCGAGGCCCTGGTGATGAAGTGCCTGGAGAAGAGACCGGAAGACCGCCCGCCGACCGCCGAGGCGCTCAACCGGGAGCTGCAGGCGCTGGCCTAGGGCTCCTTGGCGCCATGGACCAAGACGTCCCCCCCACGACCTGCCCCCACTGCGGCCAGGTCCAGGCCCCCGCCACCTACTGCGTCGGATGCCGTGTCCACATGGAACAGTATGCGGGCGTCCAGGCGCATCTGGCCCGGTTCGAGGCCGGGCTGGCGCGGGTGCGGACTTGCTTCGAGGAGGCCCCCCAGACCGCCCAGGCTGGCGGCGACGCTCTCCGGAGCCTGGCCGAGGTCTTCCATGGCTTGCAGAGAAGCTTTCAGGACATCACGCGATTGCAGCGGGAAATGGCCACCTTGGTCGAAGTGGGCAAGACGATCAATTCGGTGCTTGCCATGGACCAGCTCCTCAACACGATCATGGACATGGCGATCAAGGTGATGAACGCGGAGCGCGGGCTCCTCATGCTGAAGGACGCCCAGACAGGCAAGCTGGCCGTGCAGGCGGCCCGCCAGCTCGATGCGGAGCTGGCGGGCCGCGGCGCCTGGAAGGTAAGCACCAACATCATTAGCCGCGTCGCGAGCGAAGGGAAACCCATCCTGGCCACGGACGCCAGCCGGGAACGCGCCTTCCAGGACATGCAGAGCGTGATCGCGCACCGCATCCGGTCCCTGCTCTGCGTGCCGCTGCAATCCAAGACGAGCGGGATCCTCGGCGTGATCTACGTGGACAACCGGCTGACCTCCGGGGCGTTCACGGAGCAGAGCCTGGAGTTCCTGACCGCGTTCGCGCATCAGGCCGCCATCGCCATCGAGAACGCGCGTCTGTATGAAAACGTCCAGAAGGAGACGACCGCGCGGATGAACCTCCAGCGGTACCTCCCACCGACGGTGGCGGAGGAGGCCCTCAAGCGGGAGGGGGCGGCGATCCTCGGCGGCCGCCGGACCGACTGCTCGGTGCTCTTCGGCGACATCTGCGGCTTCACGCCGGTGGCGCAGCGGCTGGACCCGGAGCAGGTCGTCCGGCACCTGAACGAGTTCTTCGGGATCATGACCGAGATTGTGTTTCGCCACCAGGGCACGATGCTCGAGTTCCTGGGGGATGCGGTCCTGGCCGTGTTCGGGGCCCCGGTCCCGTGCGCGGACCATGCGAGGCGGGCCGTGGCGGCCGCCGTGGACATGCAGCAGGCGACCGCCGAGCTGGCCGAGCGCGCCGAGCGACAGGGCTGGCCCCAGTTCCAGATCCGGATCGGGATCAACAGCGGGGAGGTGGTGGCCGGCAACATCGGGTCGGTCTCCCGGGTCAAGTACACGATCATCGGCGACCACGTGAACCTGGCAGCCCGGCTCCAGACCTGCGCGAAGCCGGGCGGAATCCTGATCAGCGAGGCGACGTACCGGCAGGTGGGCGCGCAGGCGCGGGTCGAGCGGTGGCCGCCGATCGAGGTCAAGGGCCGCACCGGCACGGTGGAGGTTTATGCAGTGCTGGAGCTGCTGGCGCCTGCCTCCGACCGGGAGGCGAAGAACCTCCGGCGGAGCGAGCGGAAGGAGGTCTCGCTGTTCGCGATCTTCCGGGACCCTGCGCAAAGCCGCGTCTATCAGGGGACGATCAAGAACCTCAGCCTGGGCGGGGCGCAACTGAGCACGCGGGACGAATTCGCGCCCGGTGCGCGGGTGCTGCTCTCGTTCAAGCTGCCCAACGGGGACAAGATGACCGACCGCGAAGCGCGTGTGGTCCGGTCGGAGCGGCTGGTGGATGAGCGCGGGGCCGTCTATTTCAAGCTGGGGCTCGCATTCGCCGATCCGTCGCCGGCTGCCGAGAGCAGCCGGGCTGCCGAGCGACGGACTGCTTCCTGAGCCAAGGGCTACGGCGGGGTCGCTTTCTTCCGGGACTTCGGTGGCTGGCCCGCCGCGTTCCGCTCCTCCTGCTG
>CAZTUO010000149.1:0-7820 GCA_964616355.1 uncultured Nitrospira sp. | reverse complement strand
GCGGCGTGGTTCCGGCTCAACGTGCTCACGGACCACTTGTCAGCGCCTTGAAGCGCCTGGCCTTCTTACGGTTGACAGCGGCCGCCCAGCAGGCCCTCTTGGCCCTCGCGCGAAGCAAAATCCTCGCGCTCAGCCCCGCCTAGCCGGAGATTAGGGGCAGGATTGACATACTGTACATAGATACAGTATCCTGCCCCCATGCCTCAGGCTGCTCTGACCGATCGCCAGCAGACGCTGCTGGATTTCATCAAGGCCTTTGTGACCAAGCATAGCTATATGCCCTCGCTCCAAGAGATGGCCACTGCGCTCGAGCTTGCGTCGCTGCAGGGCGTCAAGGACCACTTGCGGGCGCTCGAACGGAAAGGCTACCTCCGACGGGTCCCCGGGCGGCGGCGGGCGCTGGAGCTGCTCGCGGCTTCTGCCCCTCCGCCTCACCGCATTCCCATTGTGGGCCGGGTGGCGGCCGGGACCCCGCTCCTGGCGGAAGAGAACCTGGACGGTTGGTTGGCTTGGGATCCCGCGCTGTTGGGCAAAGGTCCCCACTTTGCGCTCCGGGTCCAGGGAGACAGCATGATCGAGGCGCAGATTCATGACGGAGATTACCTCATTGTCCGGCAGCAGGACCGCGCGAATCCCGGCGACATCGTCGTGGCGGTGATCGGCGACGAAGCCACGGTGAAATATTTGCGGCGACGCGGCCGGCAGTGGTGGTTAGAACCCGCCAATGCCGCCTATGGGCCGATCCCGCTGAGCGATCAGCCCCCGCCCGTTCGGATTCAAGGCAAAGTGGTCGGGCTGTACCGGCCGTTCAAGTAACTGGGGCGTCCCCGCCATGCCGCTGCTGACGTGGTCGAAGGCCGCACGCTCGCTCTTTCCCCAGTCGAAGGGGGCGACCCTCTTGCTTGCCGGGGAGCCGGGGGCACGGATGTTGGCGCTCGATGTGGCAGCGGTCGCCTTGACCGGCGGTGGCGACGTGCTCTGGATCGAGGCGGCGAATCGAGTGGACCTGTCTGCGCTGACCGAAACGGCCCAGCGCTGGGGGCTTTCGCCGCAGCCATTGGTGCGGCGCCTCCATGTGGCGCGCGCGTTCACGCTCGATCAACCGGGCACGCTCTGCACGGCCAGCCTGGACGCCGGGCTGTGGAAGCATCCCGTCGCCCTCCGATCCTCTCCGAGCCGCTGGCCCTCTGCTGGGATGCGGAAGTCTCCTGGGAAGACGCGCGCCGCCTCACCCGACGCATCGCCGGAGGCGTCCGGCAGGTCCGGCAGGGCGGGCACCGGCTCGTGATCACCAGTCCCGACCCTCCCGAGGCCTTTCAGGCTCGCGCGAGACTCCTCGACCTGCTTCATCCCATGGCCACCCGGACCGTCACGGTCCGGACCGTCGCCGGGGGCGTCCTCCTGCTGGAGGCCCCGTCGCCTGCGCCGCCGCCACGCGCTGGAGGTCGGTGAGATGGGGCGCACCCTGCCGACGGCGACCATGCTGATTGATCAGGAACGGGTCCGCTGGGAGAAATTCCGCTGGGCCCTGCGCAAGGAGGATCAAGCGCTCCTGGACGAACTGCTGGAGGATGCGAGCCGCCACCGGCAGGCCCAAGCCTATGCGAGCTGGGCCACGCCCTATGAGGCGATGCTCGTTGCGATGCTCCTTGAAGACTTGAAGAACGGAAGCGTGTGAGGCGGCTTGAGGAGCAGGTGGCGGCTCTCCAGAACCGCATCCCGGAAATGCCGAAGGCCCAGCATGGCTGAGCAGGACCAGACGCCCCGGGGCAAGAGCCTCGTGGGCACTTCGGGCGTTTCCGACCAGGACGGGAAGGGGTCGTGTGATCCGCCGTCCCTCACGCCCGGGGCCAGGTCCCCCAGGACGCCGAAGCCCTCATGGCGCGCTTGGGGTTCCGCTGACAGCCGGCTCAGGCACGATGGATCGCGGGTGGCTGTTTGACCTGTACCCGATTCCGCACGGGATGCGCCTGTGGGTCCTCACGCAGGAGGGCCCGCCGCGCGCGCTCTGGGAACCCTATGCGCCGACGTTCTACGTGCGGGGCGCGCGGCACGTCCTCGACCGCGTGCTCGCGGCCCATCCCTGGATGCAACGGATCACCAGCCTCAGCCGGGTGGACCGCTGCGACTTCTGGACCGGGCAGGCGGTCCCGGTGATCGAGGTCCGGGTCCAGGACCCCTTACGCTACCCGAGGATCGTCTCGGCGCTGGACCGCTGGAGCGACGGCGCGCTCGACCTCTTCACCTGCAGCATCCCCCTCGCCCAGCGGTATTGCTACGACCGGGGCGTCTTTCCGCTGGCCTTCTGCGCCTAGGACGCTGACGAGCGCGGCCGGCTCCAAGCCGTGCAGGTCCTCGACGATCCGTGGGCCGTCGACTATCCGCTCCCGCCCCTCCGCACGCTCGCCTTGAAAGTGGAAGGGGAGGGACTGAACCCGACGCATGGCGCGCGCGGCCGCCTGGAAGTCTCCTGGGACGACCAGGTACGGCTGCTCGACGGGGAGCAACCGGAAGACTTGCTGGAGACCCTCGCCGGGCTTCTCTGGCGTGTCGATCCGGACGTGATTCTGACCCAGTGGGGAGACGCCTGGCTTTTGCCGCAGCTCAATCAACTGGCCCGCCGCTGCCGCGTCACGCTGCCCTGGCATCGGGATCCGCAGGCGTTCCTCACGGGGCGCCCGGCTCGCTCGGACCGGTCCTACGGTCGCCTGGTGCGCCGGGAAGCGGCGCAGATGCTGGCCGGCCGCTGGCATCTGGATGAGCGGAATGCCGGGCTGCTCACGGACATCGGGCTGGAGGGCCTGATCGAGCTGGCGCGGGTGTCGCGCCTGCCGGTCCAGCAGGCGGCCCGGACCTCCCCCGGCACGGCGATCAGCTCCCTGCAGCTCCTGCGCGCCTATCACGACCAGATCCTGATCCCCTGGCGGAAGCAGGAACCGGAAGGATTCAAGACCGCAGAAGAACTGCCCGTCGCCGACAAAGGCGGGCTGGTGTTCGTGCCGGAGCCCGGCGTCTATGGGGAGGTGGCTGAGCTCGACTTCGTGTCGCTGTACCCGACTATCATGGCGAAGTTCAACATCTCCCCGGAGACCCTCGATGGTCCCTGCTGCCTCTGGCACCGCGTGCCGGAGATCGGCCGGCATACCTGCACCCGCCGGCGCGGGCTGGTCCCACGTGTGCTGGAGCCGCTGCTTGCGAAGCGGGCCCGCGTGAAGCAGCTCAAATGGCTGGCCCCGGACGAGCCGACCTGGACCCGGTACGACCGGCGGCAGCAGGCCCTCAAATGGCTCTGAGTGACCTCGTTCGGGTCCCTCGGCTACAAGAATTTCGTCTTCGGGCGCATCGAGGCGCACGAGGCGGTGACGGCCTATAGCCGCGAGCTGTTGCTGCGGGCGAAGGAACTCGCGGAGCAAGCCGGTTTCACGCTGGTGCACGCGCTGGTGGATGCGATCTGGATTCACCGGCCGGGTGTGACGCTCGAGGATGTCGAGCGGCTCGCCGAGACCATCACCCAG
Source organism: uncultured Nitrospira sp. (assembly GCA_964616355.1). Taxonomy (GTDB): domain Bacteria; phylum Nitrospirota; class Nitrospiria; order Nitrospirales; family Nitrospiraceae; genus CAZTUO01. The sequence goes on along the minus strand of CAZTUO010000149.1, from coordinate 4,305 downwards.
GCGACGGGTATCGCGATCGCGGTGGAGGGCCTCTATCGGTGGCTCCTGGTCCCGCCGGCCCGGACCCGGCGGCGGCTGGGCGTGCCGACCCGCTACGTCGGGGTCTTGACCGAGGGCACGCGCAAGGTGCGTGGGGTGGAGCTCCGCCGCCACGACACGCCGCCGTTCATCGCTGAGGCGCAACAGGCCATGCTCCACGTCTTGCGCCGTGCGACCACGCCCGCTCAGCTCCGCGCCTTAGCCCCTGAAGCCGTGGAAGTGCTCAAAGGCTATGTCCTGGCGCTGCGAGACGGGCAGGTTCCGCTGCCTGCCTTGGCCATCACGCAACAGCTCGCGCAGGCCCCGGAGGCCTACCGTCGGCCGCGCGACACGGCGATCGCCGCGCACCATCTCCTGGCCCGGGGGATCCGGCTGGCCCACGGCGAGGCGGTGCAGTGGATCATCACCGCCGCGGGGGATGCCGATCCGGCGTCCCGTGTCTGGCCGCTCGCTTGGGGTCCCCCCGCCGCGGGCGTTGATCGCGACGCCTATCTGGCCCTGCTCCTGCGCGCCGCGGAGACCCTGCTCGGCGTGTTGGGCTATGAGGCCCCTCGCTTGCGCGCCCTCTTGACCGGAGGAGGGCTGCGATGAACGATTGTATCGGCTGCCACTCATCGTGCCCGATGGACCCGGTGATGCCTCACGCCGGCCGCCCATCTGGCCCTCGTGACTCTCGCACGCCGCAACCGCCTGGCGCTCAGCCCCGCTTGCCGGAGATTAGGGGCCAGCTTGGGGGCTTGACATCGCGCCACTCCGGGCGCGAACGTATAGAGCTGGAGGCTTCGATGCACGGCATGGCGGCTTGCACGCGACTGCTCGGGCTCGTGCTGGTGCTCCTGTCACTGGCGAGCTGTGCCTCCGCGGTGCCGCCGAGCCGGCTCGAGCAGTACGTGGGGCCGGTGCACCCCGGCGGCGCCGGGATGCTGCCGAGCGTCGCGAGGGTCCGGGCCGCGCTCGTCGTCGTCCCCGACACGACGGCTCCGGATGCGGCGCCCGCCTTGCCTGACGAAGCCCTGAACCAGCTTGCCCAGTCGTTGAAAGAGCAGCTCACCCGGTACCTGCCGCTCAGTATCGAGGCCGTCCTCCCGGCCGACGGGATTCGCTCGGGCGGAGACACCGGCCAGTTCGTCGAGCTGGGGAAGCGGCGCGGCTACGACTTCCTGGTCGTCGTCGTCGCCTCCGCGACGGAGCAGGAGTATCCGATCACCGTCTTCCTGGGTTGGGTCACGCATAGCCAGCCCGGCTGGCGGCGCGATAACTGGTCGCTCCTGGAGGCGGCAGTCGTGGACGTGCCGCGCGGCCGCACCCTGCTGGCGGCGGAGGGACGGGGCTGGGCCACGCTGGATCGGCCGGCGGCGCCGGGCATCAACCAGTGGTATCCGGTCATCTGGAAGCGGCCTCAGGAGCCCAACTGGCGCTGGTGGCCACCGAGCTACGAAGGTGCCCCGAACACGCTACGGGTGATCGCGATGCAGGAAGCCGCCAAGCGCCTTGTCCCGAATTTCCAGGATGCCTGGATCGAGCAGCGCCGACTGGCACTGGCCAAGCCAGCCGATTGATCGCCGCGCCGCACACCTTCGCGATGACGTCCGCGGTTCGCCTCGACCGGACCCCAGCCGGTTGCTCATGCGCCCGGGACATCGGCCGCGAGTTTTTTGCCTTTGAAGGCGGATCGCGGGTTGGTGTAGAATGAGCGGACCGTCTGATAAGTCTTTGTCTTTGCGTGCGATTGCGCCTGTCTCGCGACGGGGACGATTGCCGAGCCGGGGAGACAAAGGAAAGGGAAGGCAGCGGAGGCCCGGGGGACGGCCCCGGAGAGCATTGAGGGAATGATCATGCATAGGATGGGAGAGCGGAGCGGATGGAACTGGAACCGGCGCGGCTGGGCGATCCTGGCAAGCGCAGGGGTCCTGGCAGCGATGCTGGGGTGGGGCGTGGCCGGCGGCGGGGGATCCGCTGCCGACGCGGCCGTGCCACCGGTGATGGCCCAGGGGTTTGCGGAGATCGTGAAGAAAGTCACGCCGGCGGTGGTGAACATCGCCGTCACGGGTGGGGAGGGTGGTCGAGGCGGCCGGAGGCCGCTGCCACCGGGGCCGTTCGGCCCTCCCGGCGATGAGCCACCCGGCGCGGAGCCGCCGTTCCCGCCCGGTCCACCCCCGTTTCCCGGCCCGCCCGGCCGCCCCGATCAGAGCGCCGGCTCCGGCGTCATCATTGACCCCAAAGGCTATATCGTCACGAACAACCATGTCGTCGAGAACGCCTCGCAGATCACCGTCACCTTGAGCGACAAGCGCGAGTTTTCCGCCAAAGTCGTGGGAACCGATCCCAAGACGGACCTCGCCGTGATCAAGATTGAGGCGGAGAACCTGCCCGCCCTCAAGTGGGCTGAGTACGAGAAGCTCCAGGTCGGAGACCTCGTGCTCGCGGTCGGCAGCCCCTTCGGGCTGAGCTCCACGGTGACGCTGGGCATCATCAGCGCGCTCGGGCGGGGCAACGTCGGGATCACCGACTACGAGGACTTCATCCAGACGGACGCAGCCATCAACCCCGGCAACTCGGGCGGCGCGCTCGTCAACGTGAACGGCGAATTGATCGGCATCAACACCGCGATCTTCTCGCGGACCGGCGGCTCGGAGGGGATCGGCTTCGCGATTCCCAGCAGCATCGCGCTAGACGTGGTGGACAGCCTGATCAAGACCGGCAAGGTGGTGCGCGGCTGGATGGGCATCGCGATCCAGGAGGTCACGCCCGCGCTCGCGAAGTCGTTCAAGATCCCCGAGCAGCGCAAGGGGGTCTTGATCAGCGACGTGAACGAGAATGGCCCCTCCGCCAAGGCCGGCCTCAAGCGGGGTGACGTGATCATCGCCTTCGACGACAAGGAGGTCGAGAACGTCAGCCAGCTCCGCAACATGGTGGCCCGCACGATCGTCGGGCGAACCGCCAAGATCAAGGTCCTACGCGAGGGGAAGGAGCAGATCCTCACGGTGAAGATCGCCGAGCGGCCGCCGGACGAGGTGCTCGCCCGGCGCGAGCCGGCGGCACCGGCCCCGGAGGCGCCCAAGCTGCCCGACAACGTGCTCGCGGCGCTGCGGGTCCAGCCGCTCGATCCCGCGACGATGAGTCAGCTCAACCTGCCGAGCAAGACGACTGGCGTGGTCATCAACCATGTGGAGCCGGGCAGCCCGGCGGAAGCGGCGGGCCTGCAACGCGGCGACGTGATCCAGGAGGTCAACCATGAGGTGGTGAAGTCCCTGGAGGACTTCCAGCGGATCGCGAGCAAGATCAAGAAGGAAGAGATGGTCGTGCTGCTGCTGAGCCGCCAGGGCAACAACCTGTTCGTGGCGGTGAACCCGCGGTAGCGGCGCGGGCCGGCGCGCGGACCGGCGCGCCAGGGGGCGGATGGCTGACCAGATGAGCAGGTTCGCGAAGTGGCTTGACGACAAGATCTTCAAGCCGCTCGAGGACAAGAAGATGCCGGTCATGGAGCACCTGGTGGAGCTCCAGGCCCGGCTCACCCGCGCGGTCGTCGTGGTCGGGCTCGTCTTCGTGGGGACGTTCTTCTACGCCGATGCGCTGGTCACCTGGCTCCGGGTCCCGCTGCAGAACATGTTCGTGCCCGGCAAGCTGCAGTGGGTGCCGACCGACCTGCCGCTGATCCCCTTCGTCTTCCTGTCTCCTGCCGAGGCGCTGTGGCAGAACGTGAAGGTGGCCGGGCTCTTCGCGCTCGTCCTGGCCATGCCCTATGCCCTGTGGGAGATCTGGCAGTTCGTCGTGCCGGGTCTCCACGTGCAGGAGCGGCGGTTCGTCGGGCCCTTCGTGCTCATCAGCACGGTCGCCTTCTACGCCGGGCTCACGTTCTCGTTCTTCTTCGTGTTGCCCTTCGCGTTGAACTTCCTGATCTCGTACGGGGTCAACGCCGGCTTCATCCCGCAGATCTCGATCGCGCAGTACGTGGGGTTTGCGCTGTGGTTCCTGCTGATCTTCGGGCTGATCTTCGAGGTGCCGCTCGCGCTCACGCTGATGGCGAAGCTGGGCTGGGTGGACGCGCCGTTCTTGAAGCGGTACCGGAAGTGGGCCTTCCTGGGAGCGTTCGTGGTGGCGGCCATCCTGACGCCGACACCCGACCCGTTCAACCAGTGTCTGATGGCCCTGCCCATGTACGTGTTCTACGAGGTGGGGATCGTCAGCGCGGGGTTCTTCTCGAAGCGAGCGAAGGGCGCGCCGGCGTCGGACGCCGCGCCGGCGACGAGCCCCGTGGCGGCCCGG
>CAZTUO010000148.1:0-7834 GCA_964616355.1 uncultured Nitrospira sp. | reverse complement strand
ACCGGCGCGAGCTGATCACCCGCTCGAAGCTCGTGGAGTTGGCGGCGTTGCTGTCCATGAACGAAACGGAAGTCAATCAGTTGCTGGAGCGGGCGGGGCTCGACCAGAAAGACGTGGCCGACGTGCTGATCCCCGGCGAGTGAGAGGGATGGATTACGGGCACCGTCGTCGTTGATGCGAACATCCTGATCAACCTGATCCACGTCGGCCGCCTGGAGTTGCTGAAGCGGCTGCCCGACTATAGCTTCATGGTGACGCACGAGGTGATGGCCGAAATCGTTCAGCCGGGCCAGAGACGTGAGGTCGAACGTGCGGCGGCGAATGGCACCCTTCGGACGGTGGAATTGTCCGATCCCGCGATCCTCGCACTGTTCACCGAACTCCGGCAGATCATGGGCGCCGGGGAGGCCGCTTCTCTGGCCCTCGCTTGCCACCAGGGATGCGCGATCGCATCCGACGAAAAGGGAGCTTTCCGCCGCGAGGCCCTGACCCGATTGGGCCCAGGCAGGATTCTGACGACGCCAGGGATCTACGTGATGGCAATTAAGGGTGGTCTTCTCTCCATTGAGGAAGCGGACTGCGATAAAGGGAAGCTTGAAGCCCTGCGCTTTAAGATGGATTTTTCCAGCTTCCGGGAGCTGCTTTCGCAGTGTCCGGAAGCTCCAGAGCAATAAGAGTAGCAAGAAAGATGGCGAATAGAGCAAAATACGATGTTTCTCACCGGCCCGATGGCACTTGGCAGGTGAAGCGACAAGGAGCAGAGCGAGCCTTGGCGGTGTTCGATCGCAAGGCGGACGCTGTGGAACGCGGGCGTGAGCTTGCCAGAGCCGAGCAGGGCCAGTTGGTGATCCGCGGTGCTGACGGTCGGATTCAGACCGAGCACACCTACGGTAAAGATCCGTTCCCGCCGAAGGGCTGACCCTCAGACGCTGAGTTCTGAGTCGGACGGGCCGGGAAGGCACGCACGGCTTTCAACCCAGGTTGATATGCTAGGGCAAGGGCGGATTCAACCCCCATGAGCCACCGAATGCTGCTCACCTTCACCGGTTTCCACGACCCCTACGCAAAAGGACTGGTCGGTGACGAAGAGCAGCCTGGTCCGATTCTCTCCTTGGTCGCCGCCCGCACGTTTGACGAGATCATTTTGATTTCTACTCCTAACACCGAGGCGCATACAAAGGCGACCGCGGAGGCACTGGCGGCGATGATCCCAAAGCCGACTGTTCGCAGCGTTCACCTCGCCTTAGCGGATCCGACCGACTACCGCAGCATCCTGGGAGCCCTCCGGCGTGAGGTTCTCCCCATCGCACAGAATCGCGAGGATCTGGAAATCTCAGTTGCCGTGGCTTCGGGGACACCGCAGATGCATGCCTGCTGGCTTCTGCTGGTCGCTTCCGGTGAGCTGCCGGCACGGATTTTGAATGTTCGACCGCCAAGGTTTGTTTCCAAGGACAGGGCGTTGATCGCCGAGGTGGATCTGTCCGCTCCGGAGTTCCCGGAGGTTCGCTACTCCCTTCATCCGCCGAATGCTCAACATCCGGGGCCTCCGGACGTGGAAACCGCTGTCGCGGTTCTAGGTCTGGTAGGGGATCATCCGAAATTCAAAGCTGCGCTTGAGGCCGCGGCGGCCATCGCCCCCGCGGCCGCGCCAGTCTTGCTTCTGGGGGAGACAGGCACAGGCAAGGAGCTGTTTGCGCGCCTGATTCACATGCTCAGTGGGCGGCCGGCCGACCGATTCGAGCCGATCAACTGCGGCGCCATTCCCACTGACCTTGTGGAAAGTACGCTCTTCGGTCACAAAAGAGGAGCCTTCACGACAGCCGTACAAGATCGGCCGGGCAAGTTTGAGCTTGCCGACGGCGGAACTTTGTTCCTCGACGAAGTGGGCGAACTCCAGCTGGCCGTCCAAGCGAAATTGCTTCGAGTCCTCCAAGACGGTGAGGTGGAACCTCTGGGCGCCCGCAAGCGCCGCAAGGTGGATGTCCGCGTGGTCGCCGCCACCCACCGGAATCTCCGAAGGATGGTCCAGCAAGGGATGTTCCGCGAGGACCTCTACTACAGGCTGAACGTCGCAGAGATCCGGATTCCGCCGTTGCGAGAGCGTAGATCGGACATTCCCAAGCTTGCTCTGGCCTTGCTGGACAAGGTGAACCGGTCCGCCCGCTACCCCAAGCGCCTCTCCGCTGCGGCCTTGTTGCGGCTCCAGCAGCATCGCTGGCCGGGGAATGTCAGGGACCTCGAAAACGTGATCGAGCGCTCGGTGTGGCTCTGCCGGAAGGCCGTTCTCGAACCGGAAGACCTCTTGATTTCAGAGCCCGAAGCGGAAGCGGACATGTTCGCACAGCTCCCTGAGCCAAGTGAGGGGTTTTCCCTCGAGGAGCTGCTCGGCAAGATTCGGCACCAGATGATCCTGCGCGCGCTCGACTCCGCCGGAGGCAATCAAAGCAAGGCCGCTCGGATGCTCGGAGTCTCTCCGCAGGCGGTGCACAAATTCTTGCGAAAGTCAGGCAAGCCGGGTTCAACTCAGGTTTAATATGATATCAACGATAGTTGAAGACGTCCGGCGCGCAAGTGGTTCTCCAATGGAAAGACCCCGTCGCTTTTTCAATAGATTCTGGAGCAGTGACGAGTTGGCACAACTCTTGCTCGTCTCCAGGGTGCCGCCACCCGCGAGGCAGCGGCAGAACGGAGACGGGCAACTATGGCGAAATTCACGGTCACTTCGATCATTGACGGGGACACCTTTGAGGTTTCCCCCTCCTGGGAATGGCAAGGCCAGACGGGCAACCGAGTCAGGCCTGCTGGCTACGACGCACCCGAAGTCACCCAGCGCGGCGGACCATGGGCTACAGCGGTGCTGGCCAGGCTCATCCTACACAAACAGGTGGAACTTGGGACGGCTTACCGGGTCGACCGCGGCCGCCTCGTGTGCGAGGTATTCTTTCAGGGCCGAAATCTCGCGGACTACTTCCGCCGCTATCGCTGATATCGGCTCGCACGAGGAGGAGCGGCATTGAAAGATCGCCAAACCGAGGCAGATGCACGCATCCTCATCGACGAACAATTGAGGCAGGCTGCCTGGGACCCCTCCGACAAGTCCCAGGTCCTGACCGAACAATCTCTGCCTGACGGGAGCCGGGCGGACTACGTGCTCCTCGGCCGAAATGGGCGCCCCTTGGCAATCATCGAGGCCAAGCGGAGCGCCATCGAGCCCTATACAGCCAAGCATCAGGCGCTGCCGTACGCCAAGAAGATCGGTGCTCCGTTCATCTTCCTAACCAACGGGGAATTGATCTACTTCTGGGACTACCTGAACGACGACGCGCGCATCGTCAACTCATTTTTCTCGCGGAGGGACCTCGAGCGGCTTGTCGAGATGCGTGCCACTCGCAAGCCGCTCGCCACAATCGGGATTCCTGAGTATTACCTACGTCAGGGCGAGACGCGCAAGGTCCGGGACTACCAGGCGGAAGCCATGCGGGCGCTGGATCACGCGCTGGAATTGGGCAAACGCCGGTTCCTGATGGAGCTGCCAACGGGAACGGGCAAGACGGATCTCATCTGCCTCTACCTGAAGCGCCTGATCCAAGCTGGACGCGCTGAGCGCATCTTGTTTTTGGTCGACCGGGAGCAGCTCGCCAAACAGGCGCTCGAGGCAATCCAGGACATCCTCGGGCAGTACCCCAGCTACTGGCTGCGTCCTGGAATAGCGCGGCAGGAGATGCAGATCACCGTCTGCCTGCTCCAAACCATGATCAGCCGATACACGGAATACACGAGCGGTTACTTTGACGTGGTCGTGGCTGATGAGTGTCACCGTTCTATCTACGGCGCCTGGCAGACGGCTCTCACCCACTTCGATGCCATCCACATCGGCCTTACGGCGACGCCTTCCCCCTACATCGAGCGGAATACGTTTCAGTTCTACCAGTGCAAGAACGGACAGCCCGACTACTCCTACCCTATCCTTCACGCTTTTCAGGAAGGCTACCTCGTACCCTACAAGTTTGCCTCCGGAATCACGGTGATCCTGGCTGAGGGGGCCGAAGTGGATGAGGAGACCTACGACCCAGCGGAATTCGAGCGCAAGTGGACCAACGAGGACACAAACCGCAAGATGATGGAAGAGTTTGACCGCTTGGCCTGGCAGAACTACAAGGAACTTGCGCCTGGCCAGCGGACGCCTCCGGGTAAGACGATCGTTTTCGCTATCACCAAGCACCATGCCGCCAGGCTGGCTCACTATCTCAATGAGTTGCATCCCGAGCTCAAAGGCCAATACGCCGAGGTCATCACCAGCGACGTGCCGAATGCCGATGACCTCATCCGCAAGTTCAAACGGGAAGAATACCCACAGGTCGCCGTAAGCGTCGGGATGCTGGACACGGGTTTCGATTGCCGCGAGGTGCTTCACCTCGTGATGTGCCGGCGCGTACGCAGCCCCATTCTTTATCAACAGATGCGGGGCCGCGGGACCCGCACGGCGCCGCACATCCAGAAGCGGCAATTCGTCATATACGATTTCTTCGGGAATCACGACTACTTCAACGACGGTGACGTCGACATCTTCAGTGCCGCGGGCGGCCGGTATGTCGGCGGCGTTTCGCCGAAAGGCCCGACATCGACGAAAGAACTTGTCGAACTGGGGCTCGAGGACGAATGGCTCCACGCAGTTACCTACATAGAGGTCGGTCCGGAGGGCGAGCGGGTTGATAAGCGAGATTACGTTTCCCGGTGGGAGGAAACGATCCAGGCCGCCGTCAAAGAGGACCCGATTCTTCAAAAGGTGAAGCGTGGTGAACCGCTGACGGAGGACGAGGAACGGAGCCTCGCGGACCGCCTCAATCGTCCGGAAATGTACTTCAACGAGGACAACCTCCGCCGCGCCTACCAACAGCCCGGCGGGAATCTCATCGACTTCATCAAGGCCGCCCTGGGCATGGTCAGGATCAAGCCACGCGGAGAAGTCTTGACGGAGAACTTCCAGGCCTGGCTCGTCTCGAAGTCGCTTACTCCGCAGCAAGCTCAATACTTGGCGCTCCTCAAGAACCGGGGTATTGTTCGGGGCGGCATCGAGGTCGAGGATCTCTTCGTTCCCCCGCTCTCGATCCTCAACGCGGCGGAATTGGGTATTGAACTGTTCGGCGAGAAAGGGTTGAAAGAGATCATTGACGAATTGAATGAGTCCGTGTTCTCGCGGATGACGGCATAGGAATCGACTATGAACCAAGAGCTGCGTCGGAAACTCGACCGCATCACGGATATCCTCTGGGCCGGCGGCGTCACCAATCCGGTGACCTACATTGAGCAGATCTCGTATCTGATCTACCTGAAGCTGCTTGATGAGGAGGAATCCAGCCGGGAGCTCAAAGCGCGCCTGCTCGACAAGAGTGCGAACGGCAACAGCCTGCGGCTGTTTCCCCGCCAGGCGGAGCGCTTCCGATGGTCGAAGTGGCGCTTCAAGGCGGGGACGGAGTTGCGGGACTTCGTTCGCGATCAGGTCTTTCCTTACATGGCTTCGCTCACCAAAGAGGAGCCGCAGATCGCCGAGTACTTCCGCGACGCCGTTCTCGAAATCGTCGATCCCAATGTCCTCAAGCAGGTGGTGGATGAAATTGACGGCATTGACTTCGCCAAGCTCGGCACGGACGTCAAAGGCGACGTTTTTGAGTACCTGCTGACTCATCTCGGCCAATCCGCACTTAACGGTCAGTTTCGGACGCCTCGCCAGATCCGCGTCATGATGGTTCAGATGGTGGACCCCGACTTGGGCGATACTATCTACGACCCGGCCTGCGGAACCGGCGGCTTCCTGATTGACGCGATTGAGCACATTCTTGCCAAGTATTCAGGCGAGCCCCAGGAGGTTCCTATTTACGGCGAAGAGTGGCTGGAGCGCCGCGGGCAAACCCTGGAAGAGGCGAAGCGGGAGGTCCCAACCCTCCAAACCTACCGCAAGGGTCCGGGGGAGAAGATCCCAGAGTGGGGTATCCTGGAGCGCTCGATTTACGGCATCGACGTCTCCCGCCAGATGGTGCGGATCGCCATGATGAACCTCGTCTTGCATGGCATCCGCAAGGCCAATGTTAAGCGCGCCAATACTCTCTCGGACATGGGCGGTCTGAGCGAAGACGATCTGGCACGCCGCTATAAGGTAATTCTTTCCAATCCGCCTTTTTCGGGGGTCCTTCCAAAAGAATCCATTCGCAAGGACCTACCCACAAACTCCAAAAAAAGCGAACTGCTCTTCCTCGCCGTCATGATGGAAGCGCTCGCTCCGGGTGGTCAGTGTGGGGTGGTTGTGCCTGAGGGGCTGCTTTTCGGCTCCACTTCGGCACACGTGGAGCTTCGGCGCAAGCTGGTGGAGGACTACGATTTGCTCGCGGTGGTTTCCTTGCCGGCCGGGGTTTTCAAGCCCTACGCCGGAGTCAAGACAGGCGTGCTTGTCTTTCGCCGCCCCACGGCGGGCGCAAAGCGAGATAGGAAGGCCAAGCACAAAGAGAAGGTCTGGTTCTACGAAGTCCGCGCCGATGGTTATGACCCGGACAAGAACGTCGGGGGAGGCCGCCCGGAAACGCCCGACCGCAATGACATCCCGGATTTGCTGGCCCAATGGATGAAATACAAGCAGTCGGGCTTTAAGAATCCGCCGGGCGTTGAGGCCGGAACTGTCCTGCTGCCCGGTAGCGAGGAGCCACGCTGCTGGTGGACCACCGTGGCATCGGTGGCGGAGAACGATTACAACCTTGCCGCCGGCCGGTACAAGCCGCAGTTGGCTGAAAAGCCCCCCGAGGAGGATCCCGCCGAGCTCATCCGCGAAACACTCGCGCTGGAGCGCGAGATCGTTGCCGGACTGGAGAAATTGCTCAAGGGTGTGGAGGCGCTGTGAGGGAGCAAGCGTGCGATTCGGCTGCCATTGAGCGGCGGCAGGAGAAGCTCGCCCGCCTGGCCCGCAAAGTTTGGGGGATTGAACGGGCCAAACCGGAGGTGGCGGGATGAAGTGGCCGATGGTCAAATTGGCTGAGATCGCCACCATCCAAATGGGGCAATCGCCTCCTGGCAAAACGTACAACAGCGCTGGCGACGGTCTCCCTTTTTTCCAAGGAAAGGCAGACTTCGGTGACAAACACCCAACTGTTCGTGTCTACTGCAGCCACCCGACACGTGTGGCAGAGCCTGGTGATATCTTGCTATCAGTTCGTGCACCTGTTGGGCCAACAAACATCGCCCCACTCAAGTGCTGCGTCGGGCGCGGTCTTGCCGCTATTAGACCAATTTCCACTCGTGTGCTATCTGCCAACTTCTTGTTCTACGCATTCAAATGGATAGAGCCGCCACTTTCAAAAAGTGGCAGTGGGACCACATTTCAAGCCATCGGAAGAAAAGACGTTGAAAGTATCACAATTCCCCTCCCGCCGCTGTCGGAGCAGCGGCGGATTGTGGAGATCCTGGACCAGGCGGACGCGCTGCGCAAGAAGCGCGCCGAAGCCGACGCCAAAGCCGCCCGCATCCTCCCCGCCCTCTTCTACAAGATGTTCGGCGACCCGGCGACGAATCCGAAGGGGTGGCCGGAAAGACGACTGGGAGAGGTCTGTCGAGTTGTCTCGGGTGCGACACCTCGTACCGACCACTCCGCGTACTGGGGCGGCTCCATCCTATGGGCTACCCCTAAGGATCTATCAGAGAGCAACTGCTGGGTGCTCGATCGGACGGAACGCACTATCACTGAAGAGGGTTTGTCCTCCTGTGCAACTACTCTTCTCCCAGAAGGGACAGTCCTCCTTTCTTCCCGGGCACCGATCGGTCTGGTGGCCATTGCTGGGAAGGCTCTATG
>CAZTUO010000147.1:0-7927 GCA_964616355.1 uncultured Nitrospira sp. | reverse complement strand
ATCATCCTCCCCACTCACTCTCGAACGTGTCCACTCTCTCAGGGGAGCAGTATACCCAATCTCTCATTCTGCTCACGACATCATGCTTAGCCTCATGCACGCGACGTTGTCCTGCTTGGCAAATAGCCTGGCGACGTACCGGGTCACGAACGCATGCCAAGGCTTTGGCAAGCGCTTCTTCCGGTGATCCAAAGCACACGATCTCCTCATCCTCCCGGAACAGCGAAAGTACCCCCGAGCTCCGTTCAGTGAACAGGACACTACCGCACGCAGGAATTTCGAAATGGCGCCGCGTCACTTCGTCACGGTTCAGCTTGGAGAGAAACGCCAATGCCAGCTTCGTCCCGCTCAGAACCTTCGCATACTCATCTCCATAAATAGGCCGGCAGCCCTGGCCCTGTCCGTTGATCTCATCCGACAACGTCTTCGGCCATCCATGCCCATAGACTCGAACCCGCAGCCCGGCCCGCGCCAAGGCCAGAAGCACGCGGTCGCGGCCGTCCGACTCGAAGTGACCCACAAACACGCAATCGCAGGCGTATCGCGCTTTCTCTTCCTCGCTTAGCGGCAACGGCCGGTGGAGCTCCGGCACAAAGTAGGGCAGGAGGAGTTTCACTCGCTTCGCACCCGCGGCACGGTACTCCTCGATGTTGAGAGGCCGGAACACGAAATGGAGATCGTAGGCGGGAATCGCCGCCCGAAAATGGCGCCACAGCCTCCGCTGATGCAGCGAGCCCCGGTCGTAGAGCGGCGAAAATGCGTCGTCGTTGTTGTAGGACACCAACAGGAGCCGCGGGTGCTGCCTTTTCAGGCGAACGAGGAATTCCGCCGTGATATGGGTGCCACGCCAGATCCAGAGCACGTCGGGCCGCGCCTCAGCGACGGTTTCCGCCAACGCTTTGTGTATGCGGCGCGACACAGGCCCAACAACGGCAAAGTGTTCTTCGAACTTCCCGGGATGCGTCGCAAACAAGGCATCCCAGGAAAATCGCACCACCTCGTACCCGAGCGTCTCAAGGGCCCGCGCGCACGCCTCCTCGTACCACGGAAACCGGTAGGCGCCAGCTAGAAGGATCTTCATAGCACGACCCAGCGGTCCGGAATCAGACCCTGGAACCCCCAGGCCGTCTTTCCGTCGCACCGGATTCCCGGCGCGATCACGATCTTGTCGGGGTACGAAGCGAGCCACGCGCCCCACCAACTGAAGGTGCTGTTGGCGATGATGAAGTGCCGGCACTGCGTCATCCGCCACAGATCGCGGCAGGCGCTGTCGGGTCCGCCATCGTGAGTCACTACGGTCGTACGGTCAGCGGCAAGGGCAAGGGCCCGCCGAGCCGCCTCCGGGTCATCGGAGAACAGGAAGTAGTGGGGGCGATCGACCCTCGCTTCGAGGAAACCGATGGCCCGTTCGTAGTACCAGCCCGGGGCGTTGTACGCTGCTCCGGCACCGGGCGAATCGAACCACCGAACATGAAGAGCCACCGCGTTCACCTCACGCATCGCATCGGCCAGCTTCTCGCTCGCTTCGTCCTCCGGCGGAACGATTTCAAAATCCTTCCGGATGACCGTCTCCACATCCTTAAAATAGTTTTCGCTTTGCCATAACCCGTCGAGGTATACGGTGCCCCGCACCCGGTAGTCGAGCAGGCGGGCGTCGAAGTCGAGCGTTTCCTGCTCGATATAGGTTCGTTCAAAGAACGGGCGCCGCCGATTGACCCACTTCAGCAGCCCCCGCCGCAGTCGCTCGAACGGCTCGAGTCGCTCGGTGGCCGTCGCTTTGCGGCCGGCGACCCGGAAGCGATCCAGCTGATAGCTGCGGCGATACAGACGGTCGCGGCAGAACCCGGTCACGTCGTCAATCACGAGCTCGGCATCGTTGACAAGCGCGAGCCGTCGCGCGGCGGCGTAGCAGAAAAGTTGGTTGCCCAGGCCGCCTTTGAGCCGGACGATCACCTTTCGACCGAGGAAACTCCGGTGGCCAGCCAAACCGAGCTCCTACCGTTTCGAACGCGAACGGGCACAAGCCGCGCTACTCCGTAAAGCAGAGAAAGAAGCCACCAAATTATGACAGCGTTAATAACGTATTTGTCGCCGTACCAAAGCCAGTGCGGGGCCACCGCCACCAATGTCGCCCACAACGCCAGTCCTACGACGGTGCGCCGCCTGGAAACGCACCAGCGCTCGGCAGCTGCGACGATCCACCCCAACAGCATCAGTACCGCAAATACACCTACCATCAGGAAATTCATAAAAGGCACCACGACCGCGTGAACCCCGCCGATTCCGTACGTCATCTCCCACGCCGGCCCGTGCCACGCGTCGAGCGGCCGTTGGTATCCTATCCATCTCGCCACGAACCCCGGCGGGAGCGACAGGACGTAGTCCAGGTACGTTCGGCCGTACGTCGGTTCCAGCCGCCCACCCAGGTAGTCGCCCGCCACACTCAGGGGCGTGAGAAGAACCGCCGACCACGTGCCGTAGATCATGTTGTCGATCGTCACTATCCCCTGCTCCCGAAGCTCACGCATTACATCTACCACGTTCCTCCCAGCCGCCTGCGACCGAACCGCTCCGACCACGGCAGATACAACGACGAGACCAACGATCACCGCCCCCGCCACGAGTGTCGTCCGCGCTCTCAGGCGCCCCAGGACCGCCTTTCGGTGACGCCGTTCTTGCCGCCCAGCAACGCCCCAGGTGACAATACTGGCCACAACGAGCGGTAGCGCCTCCCGGTCACCTCGCATCAGCCCGAGCCACATTACCACCACCAGAATCGCCACGATCCAGATCACCACCTTCATCTTCGCCCGCCGCCAGGCCACGTCTAACATGGCGTCTACCAGCGTGTAAATGAAGACGATCTGAGACAGCATCCAGATGGATCCGAAGTCCCAGCCTTCGGCGATCGCGACGCCTTGGGTGTACGGTGCCTCAAATATCGTTTCTCGCGGCGCATAGAGCCAATAGAAAAGTAGGCCAATACCAATCCAGATGCTGAACATGACCAAATCAAGTGACGAAGCCTTTGAGGCCCTGAGCTGTCCTCGGTCAGCCGTATCAACTACCACAAACCGGCCTTTAACAATTCCAGCGCCCACGGCGAGGGCGAGGGCGCCTACTGCGCCAATCTGACCCATTAGTCGGACTACCTCTCGGTCGATCATGTATGGATTAACAGGCATTCCCCACATAATCACGGGAGCCTCGCCGTCAAAATCGAACCACAAATATGGAATTAAATGAATGAAGGGAAGAGCGAAAACCAGGAAGTAAAGCACAGGCAACAAGCCGGTATAACCATGTCGCCACCGGCTTACGATATATCCGCCAGCGACCGCGAACGCGGCTACAGACACAAAAACAGGTGGGTATACCCCAAGAAAAAACGCAAGAATACCCGCACCACTTAGCCCCAGAAGAACGAGTCGACTCATGCGGAACGGCTCATCTGCTCTCTGCCAGATGCCCCACCGCCTGCCGCAGTGATCGCCTCAAGGCATAAGCCTCGAATCTCGTCAGCGCGACACCCCTCGACAAAAAGGAAGTTATTGCAGCCCAGAGTTTCCCCTTTGCCCGCCTGGGACAGGACGACTTCCTCCTCCGTCACCGGATGCAAGCCAGGGACAACCTTAAGGGCCGTATAGCCCTCCCGCCAGAACGCCCGAAAGGTCGTTGCGAGATTCGGATTCACGCGCAGCTCTGCCGGGAGATGCTCAGTTACTGCCACCTCCACCATCCAAATCGGTCTCGGGGCCATCGATAGGTGGCGCCTAGCCCCGCTGATCACGGCCAGCTCCGCGCCTTCCACATCGATGATGAAAAGTAGCCGCCGCCCTAAAAATCTCTCTCCCAAAACGGTGTCCAAGGTACTGGTCGGTACCAAGCCAACGAACCTCTCCGACGTGCCCGCCCAGCCCTTCAGCAGCGACGCACCGGCCCCCCCCCCCGTAGATTGCGGCAATCCCCTGACGATCGCTCAAGGCGATCGGGAAGACCTCCACGTCGCTCCATCCGTTGAGTGTGACGTTCCGCAGAAGGAACCTCACGTTCGAGCCTATGGGTTCAAACGCGACCACGTGCTTTCCATGCGATCTCGCCAGACAGGCGTAATAGCCAATATTCGCGCCCACGTTAACCACCACTTCCACTCGCGGCAGCAGCGCTTTTATGACCTCCGTTTCTAATACCTCGAACGTACCGGCTTCCATACACCGATTGCCCGATAAAATGAACCCATATGGAGTATTGGTCGGACGCGACGCGTAGCATCGCAGAATCTCGCGGAGCTCGCGGTAGCTCGTGGCTAAAAAGGGAGCCCTTTCCGCAACCTCTCTCAAAATGCAACGGATAAGGCCCGACATCTTCGCCTCCGGCCACTGCCTATACTTCAAACCGGCTCTTTCCTCTGCTTTACCGCCACGCTGAGCCACCCGAAGCACGCCAAATCATCACCTTTTCGGCCGCGGCGGAGCCTAAAATACAGCATGACGAGGACGCTCAGCCCATAGGCGACTGGCCAGCTCCAGTCGCCATACCACCTCGCCATACTCCCCAGGCGCGTGAC
Source organism: uncultured Nitrospira sp. (assembly GCA_964616355.1). Lineage (GTDB taxonomy): Bacteria > Nitrospirota > Nitrospiria > Nitrospirales > Nitrospiraceae > CAZTUO01. The sequence continues at coordinate 3,360 of CAZTUO010000147.1, read as the reverse complement.
TTCTTGTTCCAAATAGGCGAACCAGTCGCCATTCGGGGTAAGCTCCACGATCCGGAAGCCCCGACGTGGGAGATGCTCCTCGTACCAGTAGCGGCTGAATCCCGTGACGTAGTGGTATGGCGCCATGTGGACCAAAGAAGCAAACGGTGCCGTGAGAATCAAGATGCCCCCAGGCTTCAGCAACCGGGCGAACTCGTCCAGCGCGCGTGTCGGCTCGGGGATATGCTCCAGCACCTCACTACACAGAATTGCGTCGAACGACCCGTCGGGCTCCGGAATCGCCGTGATGTCGGAGACGATATCGATGCCGGAGGTATCCCATGTTTCGGATTGGAGGCCCTGTCCGTCACCTCGGCCTGTGTATTGGCAAAGGTCTTGCGACACATATTTCAGATGAGCGCAAAACGGCTTGTAGCGCATTCCCCCAGCGCCGGCATCCAGCAGGCGATAGCCCGGCGGAAGCTCGGACAGCTTGCGGCGCACCCACTGAACCCGTGCCTCCTCGTTGACATTGCGGAACATCACAATCACCGCTCGCTCTCAGCTTTCCGCATTTCGAAAAGGCAGAGCCGATCGGGAACGCCGTTTATGAACGCGGCGACCTCAGCCGGATCAGAAGAGCGGCACCCCACGCCGTCGGGTCCGATCACAGCCACCTCGAGGATCGCAAGGTCATGCTCCCGAGCCCATTCGCCGATCGTCTCGAACGCGAAGACCCGATGGGCGTTGAATTCGACTCGCGGTCGCCCGCAGGGTACGGAGAGGTACAGCCCCCCCGGCGCCAGGATGCGGCAGAGATTGGCAAATGCCCTCTGCGGCCCGTGAGGGTCGAGCCGATCGCCGTAGCGCCCCAGCCCGACGTGCTCGAGGGCGTGGAGACAGGACAACGAATCGCAATAGCCAACGAGGTCGTCCGGCAAGTTTACGATGTCCGCCTGGCGAAAGGTGACGTTCGGGATTCGCACGCCGAGAGGTCTTATGTCCAGGATTTCGACCGGACGAAAGGAGGCTACATGGGCGACGAATCCATCGATGCGCGAGCCGACGTCGACATGCTTCCGCGGGTTGGCGCGGAAGATCCGCTGCGCGACGATGAGGTCCTGCCAGAAGTACTCGTGGCGAATCTCCCCAGCCTCGCCCGACCGCTCGTGAAGGCACGGCATTAAAGCCATATCGCCGTCGAATGTGGCTCGAAATCGCATGTAATCCCCTACGAACCGCGGCAGTGACCGGATTGCGTTGACTGTCCGTAAAGGGTCGATACCTAGTTGCGTCGTGATCCAATGAGCCCGCCTAATCAACCGCCCGACTGACACCGTCATCCTTGCCCCGCAATAGGGTATGGCGTGATACGAATGATATCCGTTGAGACTTCACTTGTGTAGCCGCCAGCGCACCGTACCATGGTGACGACTCATCAACACATGGATAGCCGTCCCCTCCTGTGAAAAGGCGCGCGTCATCAATCAGGATCACGTGACGGCGCATCGGATGGCCCAGGATGGCCCTCAACTCCGAAACTACGGGGGTATCCACGTCGCCCCTCGCAGTCTCGCCACCGCTGAAGTGCGCGTCGAGCCAAAACCCCGCCGGCTCACTAAGCCCAGCGAGCAGGTCGGGAAGCAGCGCAGCGCTATCCCCTTGAATCAGCTTGACATTGGAGTAGCGCTTGAGTCTCGCTCTGGCGCGCTGATGGAGCTCGCATCGAAAGCTCGATGCTGAACACATTAAACCCTGCGCGTGCCATCCATTCCGTGGTTTCCCCTAAGTACGTGCCTGTTTCAATGAATGTCCTCAGCTCAAACCGCTTGCAGTACGACCGCACGACGTGAAGCTTCACGATATGAGGCGGCGGCGATGGGCATCCGGCACGTACCCATGCAGCAACCTCGGCAATGCTACGGGCGTTTTGGATCGGGTACCACAGAGCCCGAGAGGAGGCGAGAAGACGTTTCACCGTCATCTGACACTCTTGGGATGATACAATTCCCGCCGGAGGAACCCTGCAACGACCAGGAAGTAGAAGACCGCCCAGCCCACGTTGGCCATCACGACACCGACCACGCCTCCCATCCAGGCTCCCGCCAGGTTCCCGATGATCCCAACAATGGCTGTGACGACCTTCGCCGCGACCAAGTCCCGTGTCTGCAAGCCCACCATGAAGCTGAGGCTCAACATCTGCGCGGCCGCGAAAACGCCGCTCGCTAGGGTCACCCAGGGGAGGAGAAAACCCGCCGCCCGATAGGATGCCGCAACGAACAACACGAACAGATTTCCGTGAAAGAAGATCAGCACCGTGAACAAAATTACGGCGAACACAAGGGTGCCAAAGGTCATCGAATAGACAGCCTTCAGGCTCGACCGCTGGGGCGCTGTGCCGAGGGCGGCCCCGCTCCTTTCGAACATCACCGGCCCGACGAGTTGCACGGCCAAGCCCGAAGCCATCGCAATCGGATAGTAGCCAAGTTGATAGAGCACCGCGTACTGGCCGACCGCCTCCGTCGAGGCCAATAGCTGCAGCGCCCAGCGGTCGGAGGCTTGCTGCAGGAACGTGAGCCACCCCCAGGCGGCGAACGGCCAGCTGTACGCCCACATCTGCCGTGCCCAGGAGTTTCTGCCTTCGGTCGCCGGTGGAGCTTGGGATCGGCGCGGAACGCTCCGCTCCACAAGCCGAAGCTGAGAGCCTAGGACAAGCACAGCGGCTAGACTGTAGCCAACCATAGCCGCACCGCTCGTCGGGGCCGCGAGCATCACGAGTCCGGCCGCGAGAAGAAAGCGCCCCCATGCATTCACCGTCTGGTGCCACGCCACAACACCGCGCTGGCGCGCGGCGTTTTGCACGCTATCGAGGATGCCGTTGTAGCCCGACAACAGCGCGAAGGCGCTCGCGGCGATCGCGAGCCCGACCCAGCGCGCGCCGCCCGCCACCGCCAACCCCATGGTCGTCAAGGTGGCGGCCAGAAGCACCCAGCGGGTAGCCACGAGGGTGAGTCGCTTGAGGGCGGCCCAGTACCCCGGGAGGTCCTGCGCTTCTCGCGCGATGGAATAAAAGCGGCTCGCTCCGTTGGCGAGCGGGCCGAAAACGACCTGGTTGAGGATCGTCGCGGCGGTGAGCGCCAGAGCGACCTCGCCGTACTCTTTGGGCGACAGCAGTTCGGTGAGCAGGCGAACGCCGACTAGCCCGCCGAGGACCGTCAACGCTTGCCCCACGACTACCCACGTGGCTTCGCGGAAGAGCCGCCGCACGCGAGCCGCCGTCAGGCCCTGTGGCCAGACCCGCGTCACCATTTCTCCGAGTTCAGTCGAGTACCCCTTAGCCGCCGCGGGCTCCACGCCCACGGCGGCGGGTTCCGCACGCCG
>CAZTUO010000146.1:0-8069 GCA_964616355.1 uncultured Nitrospira sp. | reverse complement strand
GGAGGGACGCGTAGCAGGTTTGGGCCAGCTCCAGGTTCGGCGCGATGAGCGCCTCACTCATCCCCAGTTCGGTCAGCTCCTGCGCGACCGCCTGCCGCAGGCTTGCCGCCTGCAGGCCGACAAGCCGGGCCGCCGCCGCGCCGAGCGCCGCGCTCACCGCCACCGGCTTGCCGAACCGGTCGAGGGCCATCCCCGTCAGGTCGAGGGTCGTCAGGCGGCCTCGCCGGGCCGCCCGCCCGGCCAGGCGATCAGGGCGGTTCGGGCTGTTCACGAAGACGGCGGTGTCAGCGGTGACCCCGTCCAGGACGTGCGCGGCGGGATCGTCCAGGAGCGTCTCATCGGCCACCGCGACGAGGTCGGGGCGCGCGATCAGGCCGCGCTCACGGATCGGTTCCCGCGCGATCCGGGTGAAGGCGGCCACAGGGGCGCCGCGACGCTCGGCCCCGTACACCGGCGAGTCCTGGGCGAGGTAGCCTTCGAGAAACGCAGCCGTACCCAGAATCCGCGCGGCCGTCTTGGCTCCCTGGCCGCCGCGCCCGTGAAAGCGAATGCGGAGCATGACGAGGGGAAAGACTACAAGGAGCGTGCCAGGCAAGGGCGTCCTCAGTGTGGATTGAGCAATCAAGCGGCGCGGGCGCTCGCCCGGCCGTGGAACGGAGGCAAGGGCTCGGCACTGTAGCATCCTGACGCCTCGTCCTGCGCGACGGTGTAGCGATTCTCCCCAGGGCTCGCCCCGCCCGGCGGTGTCATGCGGCAGGGCCATCGCAACCGCCCAGCTCGCAACGAGTTTTTGCGTCCCTGGATCTGGCCGGGCCCTTGCTCCTGAAAAGCTGGCAGCGAAGAGCGAGCAGCCGACAGCTCCTATGAGCTATCAGCGATGAGCGATCAGCCCTTGGACATTTCAATCCTGCAGTCGCCAGTCCGGCCGGTGCAGGAGCAGCCGGTAGAGATCGTGGAGCGGAAGGGCAGGGGCCATCCGGACACGATCTGCGATGCCGTGTCGGAGCGCGTCTCCCTCGCGCTCGGAGCGGCCTACCGGAAGGCCTTCGGCCGCATCCTGCACCACAACGTGGACAAGGGACTCCTCGTCGCCGGCCAGGTCGAATGCCGATTCGGGGGCGGACGCGTGATCGAGCCGATGCGCCTGATCATCGGCGATCGGGCGGCGAGGGGCGCGGGGCGGCGGACCGTCCCCGTGGAAGAGATTGCCGTGGGCGCCGCCCGCGAGTGGATCAAGGCCAACCTGCCCCGCGTGGACCCCCTGCGGCACGTCCGCTACCAGGTCGAGCTGAAGCCTGGCTCGCCCGAGTTGGGCGCGATCTTCCACGCGTCGAGCGGCCCGCTCCCGGCGAACGACACGTCCGCGGCGGTGGGCTACGCGCCGCTGACCCCGACCGAGCGCCTCGTCGTCGACCTGGAGCGGCATCTCAACGGGCCGCTGTTCAAGCGGGCGTTTCCCGAGACGGGCGAGGACGTGAAGGTCCTCGCGGTCCGGCAGGAGCGAGAGCTGCTCCTGACGGTCGCGATGCCGTTACTCGCGGGCGCGATCCGGTCCGAGCGCGCCTATTTTCAGACGAAGGCCAGGGTCCTCGCGGCCATCGAGGGCTATGTGCGGCGCCACCCGCTCGCGTGCCCGCGGGTGCAGGTGGCGCTGAACGCCCTCGATCGCCGGGGCCAAGGGCTGGAGGGGCTGTACCTCTCGCTGCTGGGCACCTCGGCTGAGCAGGGCGACTCGGGACAGACCGGCCGGGGCAACCGCGTGTGCGGGGTGATCGCGCTGAACCGGCCGATGAGCGGGGAGGCGGCGGCCGGCAAGAACCCCGTCAGCCACGTCGGGAAGATCTACAACGTCCTCGCGCACGAGCTGGCGGCGCGTATCCACGCGCAGGTGCCGGGGATCCGGGACGTGACGGTGTGGCTGGCCAGCCGGATCGGCGAGCGGATCGACCGGCCGGCCCTCGCCACGGTGCAGGCAAACGTGGCCTCCGGCTTGTCCCTCCGGCAGGCCCGCCCCGCGATCCTGCGGATCGTCCGGGCCGGGCTGGCGGATATCGAAGCCTTCTGCGAGGCCCTGGCCGCGGGCCGCTATCCCGTGTGGTGAGGCTGTGCCGGCCGCGATGCGGATGATCGCCCCGTACGGCTACCTCGGCAACGTCGCCGAGGAGGAAGGCGGCGAGGACACTCGATGCCCGGGGCGCGGGACGGTCGTGCTCCGCCGCGCCGGGCTCAGCCTGGTCGAGACCCGGCGGGAAGGCGGCGCCTGCCCGGCCTGCCGGTAGGCGATCCCGGGCCTGTGGACGTGACGACCGCGCACCAGAAACGCGACTACTACGAGGTCCTCGGCGTGGACCGCGGCGCGACGCGGGACCAGATCAAACAGGCCTATCGCAAGTTTGCCCTCCAGCATCATCCCGACCGGAACCCGGCGCCCGACGCCGCTGAGAAGTTCAAGGAGATCGCCGAAGCCTACGCGGTGCTGTCCGACGAGACCAAACGGCACGAGTACGACGCGGCCGGACACGCGGGGGTCAGCGGGCGGTGGACGACCGAGGATCTGTTCCGGGACTTCCAATTCGGGGACTTCTTCGGCGGCCGCTTCGATGATCTTGCCGGCCTGTTCGGCGACTTCTTCGGTCAGCGCGCTCGCGAAAGGCGCCCCGCTTCCCGAGGGCTGGACCTCCGCTACGATCTCGACCTGACATTGGAGGAGGCTGCAAGCGGTGGAGAGCGGGTGATTCCGGTCACCCGCTCCGTCCGATGCGGGCTCTGCCAGGGAACGGGTGCGAAGGCCGGCACGACGCCCAGACCCTGCCCGGCGTGCGGGGGCACCGGCCAGAAACAGGAAGTCCAGACCGGCCAGGGCATGCGGGTCGTGACGCTCACGACCTGTCCGCGCTGCCGCGGCCGGGGCACCCTGATCGAGTCACCTTGCGAGCGGTGCCATGGGGCCGGCTCTGAATTCGCCTCCCACAGTCTCAAGGTCCAGATTCCGGCCGGCGTGGACGATGGGATGATCGTGCGACTGGCTGGCCAGGGGGAGACGCCTGCCGAGGGGCGTCCCGCTGGGGATCTCCTCATCCGGCTGCACGTGCTCCCGCACCCGTCGTTCCAGCGGCAGGGCGACGATCTGTACGCGGTCGTGCCGATGTCTTTCGCCGAAGCCGCGCTCGGCACGGCGCGGCCGGTCCGGTGCCTGGATGGCAAGGAGGTCACGGTCAAGGTCCCGGCCGGGACACAGGGCGGCACGCGCCTCCGGATCAGCGGTCGCGGGATGCCGCGACTGGACGGAAAGGGCCGAGGTGACCTCTACGTCATCGTGGATGTCCGCACGCCTACGCACCTCACGCCGCGCCAGCGGGCCCTGCTCGAGGAGTTCGCCAAGCTCGAGAAGATGAAGGGCTAGCCGGCAGACGAACGGGGACTGCTCAGGGCCGGTGGTGCGGCAGCATCAGTGGCCGAGTGATGCCACTGCTCCATTGCGCGCGGGGCTTCGCTCGCGTAGCATGCAACTGGGCGGAGGAATCGGCGCGGAGCAACATCAGAGCACAGGGAGTCAAGCGAGGAGGCGGTGTGCAAGCCCGGCACCCGGTGGTCGGGAAGCCTAAAGCCTCCCCACGATTCCCACCGTACCGGCAAGCTCTTGCACCGGCCTCCGCCCGCTGTGCAATCGCCGGTCGTCCCCCCTGCGCGCCTCCCAGTCCCCGCTCCCATGGTCTGCCAGCGGGGCTGCCCCAATTTGGGACAGCGCCCAGCGCTGCCTGGGGCGAAGCTCCCCAGGGAGCTTGGGCTTTCCGCTCGCCACCGGCAAGGTCACCGGCAAGCATGCGATTGAATTTTCTGACGGGACTTGTCTGGCAGGCTCATGGCACCTCCGTTGCACGGCGCAGGGGGCCGTTCGGTGAATTTGTCCATCGGAGGCGTGAAGGGAACCTCGTGTTCCCAACTGATTGACGTGGCGGAGGCTAGGGAAAGGGGAACCCCTGCGCTGGCGAGGTGCGGCGGTCCAGGCCAGCCTGGAAAAGGAGGGCACAACCATGGCGAAGAAAGCTGAACAGGCGAAGGAGACACTGGTCCCGGTCGAGAAGAAGCCCGCAGCGGGGCTCTCGCGCTGGGAAGATTTCGATCGGTGGTTTGACCGGCTCGCCGAGGAGTTCTGGCGGCCGTTTCCCGTCGCGTGGCGGCCGGAGCATTGGCTGCCGTTTCGCGGGCTGGGGCTGCGGATGCCGCCCCTGGACGTGTATGAGGACAAGGACGACGTGGTCATCAAGGCGGAGCTGCCCGGCCTCAAGAAGGAGGACATCGAGGTCAGCTTGACCGACAACACGATCACGATCAAGGGCGAAAAGAAGCGTGAGAGCGCGGTGAAGGACGAGGACTACCTGCGCTGCGAGCGGGCCTACGGGGCCTTCGCCCGCACGATGGCGCTGCCCTGCGAAATCAAGCCCGACGAGGTCAAGGCTTCCTTCGCCGACGGCGTGCTGGAGGTCCGGCTGCCCAAGACGGAGGCGGCGAAGAAGAAGGCTTTCACCGTCAAGGTCGAATGAACTGGGGCCGGGGAGGCGTGCAAGGCAAGGAATGGCGGTGCTGGGCCTCGCGATTATCTCGACATTTTCGAGGCACCGGATGACGAGGCGGCCGTCGAAGTCTCGCTGGAGGACCGCCCGTTCCAGGACCGCGTCCACGCCCTTGTCCCGGTAGAATCGGCTCATGGACATCCAACACGATTCATCCAGGGCCGGCCAGTCGTCCGGGTGAGTCTCCACAAGTAGGCCGAGTAGGCGGGCACGTCCGCGAGCCCGAGCTCGGTGATTCGACGGGCGATGCGTCGGCAGACTTGCCGGCGCACCTGGCGAAAGCCGGGCCAATGCAGGTGCAGCCGCGGCAAGGCCCACTGAAGCAACCGCACACAATCGGAGTCGGTCATAGCCAGCCTGAGAGTTGAGCACAGCCAGCTTCAAGCCGGTCGCCCGATGGCGCGGGCGGCGCGGGCCGCCTCCCCGCCATGCGCGAGTCGGATTCTTGGCGGCATCCCCGCCGAATCGGGGCTTTCATCGTTCACGGGGAAACCCGGCGACGATCGCACCCAATCCCCTGGAGCCGCTGGGCCGCGCCTTCGCCACCTGCGCCCTCGCCTTCCAGTCGTCCCAATACGTGGGCCGGGCTGCCCGGTAGAAGAGTCCGAGTCGCAGCCCTCCGTCCGCGAGAACCCGGCGCATCGCTTCCAAACGATCCGAGGATGGAGGCTCCGCCTGGTCAGGCGGGATGTGTGCCTTCCAGTAGGCTCGATCTTCGGGCCGGAAGACGACGCAGGGGGACAGGACGTCGATCACCGCAAACCCCGGGTGCCGGACGCCTTCGGCGATCAGCGCCGCCAAGCGCTTGGCCCCCCAGCTCGCGCCGCGCGCCACGAAGGTGGCGCCGGCCGCAAGCGCGAGCAGCAGCGGGTGCAAGGGCGGCTCCACGGAGCCATACGGCGTCGTGCTTGTCCGATCGCCGCACGGCGTGGTCGGCGAGACCTGGCCCTTGGTCATCCCGTACACTTGGTTATTCATGATGATGCAGGTGAGGTCTAGGTTGCGCCGCGCTGCGTGAAGGAAATGGTTGCCGCCGATCCCGTACGCGTCGCCGTCGCCCATCGTCACGAGCACGGTGAGGTCCGGCCGGGCCAGCTTGATCCCGGTGGCCAGCGGGATCGCCCGCCCGTGGATCCCATGGAAGCCATAACTGTGGATGTACCCCGGCATCCGGCTCGCACACCCGATTCCCGACACGACCACGAGCTGTTCCTGCGGGGTGCCCAGGGTGGCCAGGGCCTGGCACAGGGCAGCCAACACCCCGTAGTCGCCGCAGCCGGGACACCAGACGGGCCGCAGATCCGCTTGATACGAGGTGGCGTCGCGCGGGGCCATGGGGGCTCTCCCTAGCCTGTCCTTCTCTCCGCATCCAGGGGCATCGGCAGGCCGGGCGGCACAGCGACCGCCGATTGCGGCTCTGGCACGCCCATGGCCGCCAGCACTTCCGAGGTCCGGAGCGGACTGCCGCCGGCGCGCGCGATCGGGACCACGTGGGCCGGAAGGTCGTACCAGGCGCGCAGATAGCGATAGAACTGGTGGAGCGAGGACAGTTCGATCACGTAGAGGGTTTGCAGTGGCTGAAGCAGCGGGTTCAAGAGCGCAGGCTGCGGCGGGAACAGCAAGTGAGGGAGAAGGCCCTTGAGCGACAGGCCTCGTTCCTGCGCGACCTGGACCGCCTCACGAATCACGCCGCCCGTCGAGCCCCACCCGATCAGGCCCACGCGGGCGTCGGGATCCCCCCACTGATCGATCCACCCCTCCTCCCGTTCCACCGGCGCGAGCTTCGCCGCGCGACGCTCCGCCTGCTTCCGGTGCGTCAGCGGGGAGGTGTCGGGCGTGCCGCGCTCGTCATGCTCTAGCCCGTCGGCTGTGTACTCCGTCCCGGGCGTGCCCGGCAAGGGGATTGGCGCGACCGGCTCCGCGGCCGGTGAGCCGAACCGCCGAAAGCCGCTGGCTTCGGGTGCTTGCGCGAGTCGCCGGTGCTCGACCGTGAGGGAGTCGAGCGGGACCGGATCCACGATTTCGGTCCGCCCACCCAGGAATTGATCGCTCAGCAAGATCACCGGCACCTGGTACCGTTCGGCCAGATTGAAGGCTTGCACGGTCGACTCGATGCAGCTCCGGATCGAGGAGGGAGCGAGCACGATCCGAGGATTGTCCCCATGGCTGGAGGCCAGCGCCGCCCAGAGATCGCCTTGCTCGGTTCGGGTCGGGATCCCGGTGCTGGGGCCACCTCGCTGCACGTTGCCGACCACCACCGGAATCTCGGCCATCACAGCCAGGCCCAACCCTTCGGCCATCAGGGAGAAGCCGGGGCCCGAGGTGCCCGTCATGGCTTTCTTGCCGGCGAACGACGCGCCGATCGCCATGGCGATGGCCGCCAGCTCATCCTCCGCCTGGATGACGATGCCCCCTCGTGGCGGGAGGTGTTCGCTGAGTTCCTCCATGATGTCGGTCGCCGGCGTGATCGGGTATCCGGCGTAGAACTCACAGCCCGCACGCAGGCTGCCGATCACCACACCCTGGTTGCCGGTGATGACCCAGCGGTGGGGCGCCGCAGGGTCCGACGACAGGGGAAAGGGAGCCGGCGCCCAGGTCTGTTCCGCCCATCGCCAGCCTGCTTGCAGCAGGCCCGTCGCGGTCGCCCAAGCCTCGTCCTCCAGACCGGCTCCTCTGATGCCAACCCGTTCCGTGATCGCGTCGAGGGCCGCCGGTTTGTTGAGGCCCAAGAGAAAGCTCACCATCCCAAGGACCAGGATATTCGGGGGGCCCGTCCCGCCACCGGCCCTCGCCGCGAGGGCCTTCCAACTCATCGGCAGGCAACGGGAGGCGTGGGCCGCCAACGCGGCCGCAGCCGCACCAATGGCCAGCATGAGGAGGTAGAACGTGCCGGTGATCAGCTCCAGCGCGACGAGGGCGCCTGTCAGCAGCCACCACAGGGTGGAGTCGTCCATCTTGAGATTCTCTCGGGATTGCGATGCCGGGCGCTGTTGTGTGCTCGGTACCACATTCTGCGGCATGGGCGAACCGCGTCGCCTCGCACGCCATGGCTTTTCCGTACACTTCGCGCTCTGCTGTGGAGCCATTGCGCCCGGTTTCGTGGGTACCAGTTAGGAAAACCAGATGAAATTCCGTTTCCCCATCGTCATCATCGACGAAGATTTCCGCTCGGAGAACACCTCCGGCCTGGGCATTCGCGCGCTCGCGCAGGCCATCGAGACCGAGGGTTTTGAGGTGGTCGGTGTCACCAGCTACGGGGACCTCTCGCAGTTTGCCCAGCAGCAGAGCCGGGCGAGCGCCTTCATCCTGTCCATCGACGATGAGGAATTCACGCCCGGGCCGGACCTGGACCCGGCGGTGCTGAACCTGCGCAACTTCATCGACGAGGTGCGCCGCAAGAACGCCGAAGTGCCGATCTATGTGCACGGCGAGACCAAGACCAGCCGCCACCTGCCCAACGACGTGCTGCGCGAGCTGCACGGCTTCATCCACATG
>CAZTUO010000145.1:0-8106 GCA_964616355.1 uncultured Nitrospira sp. | reverse complement strand
GCAGTGGTAGCGCATCGGCTTCCCAAGCCGACGGTCGCGGGTTCGAATCCCGTCACCCGCTCCATCCCGGAGCGTCGCGGAGGTCGCGCGGCGGTCACGCTGCTTGCGATCAGGCTCTCTCCGAAAAAGTACCTTCGCGGCCGCTGTTCTTCCTGGTGTCCAGTTCGTCTCTTCTTTATCGTCCCTACCTCACGATGTCCAACAGCTCAATCTCGAAGACCAGATCCTGCCCGGCAAGCGGATGGTTCGCGTCCAACTTGACCTGGGTCGTGGAGACCTCGGTGATGAGCACCGGGATCTTTTGCCCGTCTGGCTGGCGGACTTCGAGTTGCATGCCGACTGTCGGGGTGATCCCGCGGTCCAGGAACTCCGTCGTGTCCAAGACAGCCACGAGGTTGTCCTGATACGGCCCGTAGGCGTCGTGCGACGGGATAGTCTCCGTCTTGCACTCGCCGGGACTCATCCCCAGCAGGGCACGCTCGAACCCCGGAATGACCATGCCCTGTCCGGTGGTGAATTCGAAGGGCTCTCCGTCCCGCGACGAGTCAAAGACGGTGCCGTCCGCGAGCTTGCCTGTGTAGTGGATCCGGACCGTGTCTCCGACCTTGACTCGCGGCATCATGGGAACGCTCCTTTCATAGCTAGACGGTGACAGAAGACCGCCAGGTGCGCGGGCGCTTCAGCGGCGTGCACGCCTGACAGGCCGCTCGCATGCTGACGATCGACGGAGCAGATCGAGGCAGGTTGGGCCTGATCCCGAGGCGGGACGATCGGGACGGAACCTGCATGGCGCATCTTAGCGACCGGCTGGCCGAAAATGCAAGCCGGTTCGGATGGGCCAGGCGGCTGACCCGCGCCACGGGCCGCCGCCGAGAGATTTGCCGCAAGGGAAGGACCCGATTGAGCGGGGGGAAGGCGCTAGACCGCTTTCTTTACCAAGCCTGAGCGCAGGCAGCGCGTGCACACGCGGATGTGCCGCGCCGCGCCGTTCACCAACGCCTTCACTCGCTGGAGATTCGGGCTGAAGGTCCGCTTGGTCTTGTTGTTCGCGTGACTGACGTTATGGCCGGTCTGGTGGGCTTTGCCGCAAAGATCGCACACGTACGCCACGGTGGCTTCTCCTCGTCCAGTCGCGACGATTGGTTCACGAGAGTGGCCTATGCTACCATAAGGCCGGCTGGCCTGACAAGCCTCAGCGTCACGCTGAACGATGCGCGCTGAACGTTGGTGAATGGGAGAGCTGGGCCGCTGGGATGGCGCCTTCCTCGGCACAGCGGTCATCGCTCCGCGCTCATTGTCTCTTCAGCGCGCAGCCTGCCCAGGCGATCATGAATCAGCTTCGCCGTCTCGTTGACGTGCTGACCCGCCCCATCGAATTCGCGAGCCGGGATGCCTCTGCGCGCCGAGCCACGGTCAAGAATCTGGGGATGTTCGTGTCCAGCCAGGTCCTGCAGGCCCTGGCCCAGGCGGTCTATCCGCCTCGGGTCGAAACGGACCTCCTGGTGCTCCGACAGTTGTTCGCGGACTACGACGACGGGGTGGATGGTGAGGAGCGCCAGCTCCGGCTGGCCACGGCTCGCGCGATCCTGGATCGGCTCGCCCGCGCCCTGACAGACGGCGCGTCGGACAGCCTATGGTTCGGAACGGGGGCGCCGACAGGCCCGGGGCCGTCCCGATCCGAGGCCCTGATGGCGCCCTCCGGCGGTCCGGCTCCGGCGGCGGAACTCTGGAATCTTCCGATCCGCTTTGCCAAGGGGGTAGGCCCCAAGCGGGCCGCGCTCCTGGAGCGGGTCGGGGTGCGGACCGTGGAGGACGCGCTCTGGTTCCTGCCCTGGCGCTATGAGGACCGGTCGGTGGTCTCCGCCATCGGCCGGCTCGCGCCGGGGAGGCACGCGACGGTCTGCGGGCTGGTTCGGCGATGCGAGGGACGCCGGACCGCGCGGCGCGGGCTCGCCCTGCTCGAAGCGACGGTCGAGGACGGCACGGGGCGGCTGACGGCCGTGTTCTTCAACCAGCCTTACCTGGAGAAGCTGCTGAAGCCGGACGCCCGGGTGATGCTGAGCGGCAGGGTGACCGCGGGCCGAAAGGGCTGGACCGACCTGCGCATGGACGCCCCGCAGTATGAACTGGTGGGGGAGTCGGAGAAGGCCCCGCTGCACGTCGGGCGCGTGGTGCCGATCTATCATGAGACCCGAGGGCTGACCTCGCGGCTGATCCGGAGCGTGATCAAGGGATTGTTGGACCAGTATGCCGGTAGCCTGGAGGAGGTGCTCCCAGCGGCGGTCCGGCGCCGGCACAGCCTGCTCCCGATCGCCACCGCGATGACCGAAGTCCATTTTCCCAGCCCAGAGACAGACCGGGAGGCCCTCGACCGCGGGACGTCCCCGGCTCACCGCCGGCTGGCCTTCGAAGAATTTCTGCTCCTCCAGGTGGGCCTGGCCCTCCGGCAGCGGGGGGTGAAAGAGGAGGTGAAGGGAATTCGCTTCGACGTGGACACGCCGCTGCTCCAGCGGCTGCGGGAGCTGTTGCCCTTCAGCCTGACCCACGCGCAGGCGCGGGTGCTGGAGGAGATCCGCCGGGACATGGCGGCTCTGCGCCCGATGAACCGCCTGCTCCAGGGCGACGTGGGATGCGGCAAGACCGTGGTGGCCCTGCACGCGATCGTGATCGCCTGCGGGTCAGGCTATCAGGCGGCCCTGATGGTGCCCACCGAGATCCTCGCGGAGCAGCACTATCTTAACCTCCGGGACTTGCTCTGCAGGCTTGGGATAGAGACAGTTCTGTTGAAGAGCGGTGGCAGCGCCAAGGCGCGGGCGGAGGCGTTGCGGCGCATCGACTCCGGCGCCGCGCAGCTCGTGATCGGCACCCACGCGCTCATTCAAAGGGGCGTCCGGTTCGCCAGGCTCGGCCTCGCGGTGATTGACGAGCAGCACAAGTTCGGCGTGCTTCAACGGAAGACCCTGCTGGAGAAGGGATACCATCCCGATGTCCTGGTGATGACGGCGACGCCGATTCCCCGCACGCTCGCGATGACCGTCTACGGGGACCTCGATGTCTCGGTCATCGATGCGTTGCCGCCGGGGCGCCTGCCGGTCCGGACGCTGCTCTTTCGGGAGTCGGAGCGGCGGCGCGCCTATCGCTTGCTGGAGAACGAGCTCCGTGCCGGCCGGCAGGGGTACATCATCTATCCGCTGGTCGAGGAATCCGAGAAGGTGGATCTCCAGGCGGCCATCCAGGCCGCCGAGCGATTGCAGGCGGAGGAATTCCGCGCGTACCGCGTCGGATTGTTGCACGGGCGCCTCAAGGCAGAGGAGAAGGAGCGGACGATGGCGGCCTTCAAGGCCGGACAGATCCAGATCCTGGTGGCGACGACCGTCGTGGAGGTCGGGGTGGACGTGCCGAACGCCACGGTCATGCTCGTCGAGCATGCGGAACGGTTCGGCTTGGCGCAGCTCCATCAGCTTCGCGGACGAATCGGACGGGGCAGGGACCAATCCTATTGCCTGCTCCTCGCGTCAGGACGCGGAGGACCGGGGCCGGCGCCCGACGGCGGCCAGGCCCGTGTGGCAGGGGCCAGCGCGCAGTCGGCGCGGCGACGGCTGGAGGCGCTCGTCGCCTCGGCCGACGGGTTCGCGATCGCGGAGGAGGATCTCCGGATTCGGGGGCCAGGCGAATTCTTCGGCGTGCGCCAGTGGGGCGCGCCCGAGTTTCGCGCGGCGAACCTGGTGCGGGACGGCAGGCTGCTCGAGCTGGCGCGGCAGGAGGCCTTCGCGCTGGTCGAGGCGGACCCGGCGCTCGCAAGGCCCGAGCATCGGCCGCTGCGCGACGCCATGCTGCGGCGGTGGCAGGCCAAGCTGGAGCTCGGGTCGGTGAGCTGAGCCTTGGCAGGGGCGCGAGGATGCGATTGCTGCAGCGGATCACGCACGATCTCAAGGCGGGCTGGGCCGGGCTCCGCTACGGGACCGCGCAGGTCGCCACGCGCGCCCTGCTCGAGGCGGAGTTGCTCCGGCTCCGCCTGGACCTCCGGAAGCTCGATCAGCGGATCGGGGACCTCTGCCGGGACATCGGCGAACGGGCGGTCGAGCTGCACGAACGCGGGGAGACCGCCGAGCGGATACTCGCCGACCCCTCGATCGTCCAGGCCGTGGACAGGGTCCGCGTGCTGCAGGCGGAGCGGGCCAAGCTGGTCAAGGAAATGGACGAGACGCGGAGCGGGCAGTGAGCCGACGGGAGCGGGGGGCGGGCATGGTGCTGGCCGGGGTGGATATCGGCACGCTCACGTGCCGGCTGCTCGTGGCACGGGTCGCGCCCGGGCGGCGGTTGGAGGAACTCCACGCCGAGCGGCGGATCCTGCGCCTGGGGGAAGGCGTGGCGCGTGACCGGACATTGCGTCCGGCAGCCATGGCACGGGTGATCGAGACGCTTCGGGACTGGCGGGAGGTGATCAGGGGCTGCAAGGTCGAGGTCGAGGCCGAGGCTGCGGTCGCGACGAGTGCGGTCCGTGACGCCATCAACCGGGAGGAGTTCCTCGCTCGTGCTCGGCGGGAGACCGGTTTCGCGGTCGAGGTGATCGACGGGGAGGAAGAAGCCCGGCGCACCATGCTGGGCATTCGATCCGGGCTTCCCCGCGGCATCGGGGCGATTCTGGGGTTGGACATCGGCGGCGGGAGCACCGAGTTCATCTTCGATCGCCCCGGGCGGGCGCCGCTGGTCCGCTCCGTGGACCTCGGAGTTGTCCGGCTCACCGAGCATCGCTTGCGGCAGGATCCGCCTTCACCCGAGGAAGTGCGGGCGGCGGTCGAATGTATCGCGCGTTCGGTCGAGGCCGTCCGGTCGGACTTCAAGGATCTGGACGGCGCGACCTTCGTGGGCACCGCTGGAACGATCACCACGCTGGCCGCCATGGTCCAACGGCTGCCGGCGTACGAGCCCGCCCGGATTCACAACTATCGGCTGGAGCTGGACGCAGTCCGTGCACTGGAACAGGACCTGCTGCGCCGCCGCAGTGAGGAACGTCGCGGGCTGCCTGGTCTGGAACCGGGCCGAGAAGACGTGATCGTCGCGGGGACCCTGATCCTGCGAGGAGTGATGGAGGGCTTCGGCGTCACCACGTGCCTGGTCAGCGACTACGGCTTGCGAGAGGGGATCGTCCTGGATCTGGCTGCCCGCCTGTGGGAGCCGTGATGAATGACGGTGACGTGTGATGGGTGAAGAGCAGGGCAGGGAAACCCAGCGACTTCCCGAGTCTTCTCACAGCACCCTTCCCCCATCACTCATCACCGCCCTTATCGTCCCTGCGCGTACCAGCGGAATCCCTTCGACTCGCGAAAGGTCGGGCGGGGCGCCCCGCCGGGCTTCTCCAGCAACAGCACTTTGAAATCCCACAGACCGAACCAGGCGGGATCGATGATCTCGTGGTAGTGGCAGCCGAGGAGCTTCGGCAACAGGTCGCCGAGCGTCCGGGCCAGCTCCTGTTCCGTGTAGGCACGGATCGGGAACGGCTTGCCCAGCGCCGCACAGACCCGCTGGATCGTGTAGGCTGCGCCCGTGCACAGGAGACGCGTGTCGGGACGGATGACCAGGAACTTGGGCAGGGCGAACAGTTGAGTTTGGAAGCCGAGCCAGCGCGCCGCGTGCCGAAGATGGGTGTACTGGACCTCGTACTCCGTGTGTCCGGGGAGCTTCACGGGGGCCGGCCACCCTTCCTCGATGCCGAACTCGATCAGGATAGCCCGTCCGCCAGGCGCCAGCACTCGCCACAGCTCCGCCAGGAACCGGACCGGGCCGAGGTTGAACACGAACTGCGACGGCAGCTCCGGGTCCAGGGGCAATCGGATGCGGCGGATCCAGTCAATGGCTTCCTGATGCAGGGGCGTCGCGCCGCGCCGGGCGCGAACCTCTTCCGGGGTGAGCTGCACCGGCGTCATGTCGGCCAGGTTCTCGTTGTCGATCACGAGATCCACGCTGGCGTCGCGCAACGGGAGCCACTCCGCGTTGGCCTGGATCGCGCGGCTGTCCCACCCGGCCTGGCCGGCGAGTGCGAGCTGGGAGCTGAGAAACGGCCGGGTCAAGTCCACAAAGAGGTACCGGGTGCCTTGCCGCTCCGGCGGCGTCAGCTCCTTCCCCATCTCGTGGGCGACGTAGCCCAACCCGCCCCCAACTTCGAGGATCACCCGGGGTTTCGGGGTCAGCCAGCCCAGGCGGCGCAGGTGCTTGGCGAGGAGCCGCCCGTAGGTGAGGCCCTGCAGAGCCTCGCTCGGCTCTCGGAACAGGTGCGAGACCGTCGTCTCGATCGTGTCGAAGTGGCCCTCCTGCGTGGCAATGTCGCGCAGGTGAAATTCCGACAGATGGGTCTCGTCTTCCGCCGGCGCGTTTTCGTGCCATCCCTCGCGGATCTGCTGCAGGAGCAGGTCCCACCGGGCGCCGTGGCGGTCTCCGGTCGGAGGCTCGGTCCCGTAGTAACAGAGCGCGTAGCGCGGGAGGGCCCAGTGCTCCAGGTGCCAGCGCCCGGTCTCCCCGTCGGGCCCACAGACCCACTTGCCAAACCGGCTGAGGAGCGTCCCGACCGTCGAGCGCCCATCGATCGAGGTGAGCAACTGGATGCCGACTTCGTTGAGACGGATGATCGGGAGGTTGTCGTCCAGCGGCGTCAGCCACCATTCGTCCGGCCGATGCTGATAGACCACCATATCCGGCATGCGCCAGGCCCGGAGCTTGAGGGTCTCCTCGGTGAGCTCGAGCCGATCCACCTGGACGGACGCCCGATCCATGGTCCCTCACGCGTCGTACACCAGACCGCGCCAATACATCAGGCCACCGAAGCGGGGTGCCGGGCGAAGACTTCACGGTAGATGCCGTTCCAGAACGCGAGCCACCCGTCGGCCGTCTCCCTGGCCCCAGCCGCGACGAGATCCAGATCCGCCTGCGTCCGGGCGGTCCGCTGGACCGCCTCGATCAGCCAGGCACTGTGGCAGTCTTCTTCCGAGAGGTGAAGCGTAAAAAATTCCAGGTCTTCCGGATCGAAGTGATAGGAGTTCCTCAGGGTCGGCTCAAAGAAGCGGAATTCCGCGCCGGCGGTAATCTCGACCGCCATCTCGGCTCCCAAAGCGACCAGGTAGCTCGATTGGGTGAAGAGGCGGCTGAGCAGGTCCAGGTAGCGTTGCACTTCCGCCGCGGGCACGGTTCGGGTGAGATCGTCTTCGGTCAGTCCCGCGGCCCGAGCGAAGCGGTTGAGCAGCGAGATGTGCGCGCGCTCGACGGATCCGCTTCCCAACTCGGAATGGAGGGTCTGGATGAGCCGGCTTCGCATCTCTACCTGCTCCAGGGGCGTGTGGTACAGCAGCCCCTCCAGCAGTTTGACGAACCGGTTGCAGAAGTACTGATATTGGCGGAGGAACACGCGCAATTGGGGCATAGTCAGGCGCTGTGCTGCGAAGGCCTGGAAGAAGGCGTTTGCGTTCACTGGATGGCGCTGAAGCTCCTCGACCAGCGATTGCAACTGGGCGGACGGCGGAGCGGTCATGGCCCTCTCCTCGCACGCTGATGCGTTCGCAGCCAGGGTACACAAATTGTGCCTCGCGAGGCAAGGTGCTCACGGGGCCGTTTTGCGGCCGGCCACCACGCGGGGATCGCAACAGGCTGAGGGGGCGAAGCGGGAATGCGGGCTAGGTCTTCTCAGTGGAGGTGGATACCTCGACCACGGTCAAGACGCCGCGCATGATCGGATGGAGGCGGCAGTGATAAGGATAGAGTCCCGGGGGAAGTCCGGGCAGGGTGTAGCTGCCATCCGGCGGCACCGAGCCGGAATCGAACAGACAAGGTCCGCCCGTGACACATCCGTCATGGGTGATTGTGTGGTAGGAGGCGGTGGGGTTCGTCCACTGGATCGGAGTGCCGGTCACCACCTTCGCCGCTGCCGGCTGATAGTAGGGCGAACCACTCTCAATGGTAATGTTGAACGCTGGCTGTGCCGCTTGGCTGGGCAGGGTACCTGCCGCAAGCAGAGCTAGTGCGACCGCAATGCCGAACCGTCTCATCGCAGCCCTTGTCTCTGTCATGGTCGCCAACCGACTCGCTCTTTCCCTATTTGAGCCTACCGAGGGGAAA
>CAZTUO010000144.1:7267-8118 GCA_964616355.1 uncultured Nitrospira sp. | reverse complement strand
TCCCCATCTTTCCCCTCCGCGAGCAGCCCATAGCACGCCGCGTCTCGCTCTCGGAGCTACTTACTGGCAGCTACGCGCTATTCGCTCTACTCACGATCGCCTCCACGACGCGCACGACGTCCCGGATCGGCGCCACGTCGTGCACCCTGACGATCTGGGCGCCTCGCAGGATCGCGACCGCCACCGCGGCGGCCGTGCCCGCCAGCCGCTCGCCGACCGGGCGGCCGGTGAGCTCCCCGATGAAGGCCTTGCGCGAGACGCCGACCAGCACCGGGCAGCCCAGGACGCGGAAGCGGTCCAGGCGGTTCAGGAGCGCCAGATTGTGAGCGAGCGTCTTCCCGAATCCGATCCCTGGATCGAGGATGATCTGCTCCCGACCGATGCCCGCCGCGTCCGCTGCCGCTAACCGGGCCCGAAAGAAGGTCAACACATCTTCAACCACATCGTCATACCGGGGAGCCCGCTGCATCGTCTTCGGCGTCCCCTGCATGTGCATGAGCACCAATCCGGCTCCGGATTCGGCCACCACGCCTGCCAGCGCGGGGTCGAAGCGAAGGGCGCTGATATCATTGATGAGGGACGCTCCGGCGTCAAGGGCCCGGCGGGCGACTCCTGCCTTCGTCGTATCCACTGAGAGGGGGATCGGCAGCTCGCGTCCCAGCCGGGTCAGGACCGGCATCAGCCGACGGAGTTCCTCAGCCTCCTCGACGGGCTCGGCCCCTGGCCGCGACGATTCGGCACCGACGTCGATCAGGTCGGCCCCCTGCTCCGCCATTGCCAGGGCATGGTCCACGGCCGCTCCCGGATCAAGGTAGCGGCCCCCGTCGCAGAAGGAGTCAGGAGTCACGTTG
>CAZTUO010000144.1:5680-7254 GCA_964616355.1 uncultured Nitrospira sp. | reverse complement strand
AGCACGCCCATGATCAGCGGGCCGCGGTCCAGTCGGATCACGCGGGCCCCGGCCACGCGCAGCTCGCACCGGGCGGACGAGGCGGGGGACATCACGGCTCTGGCCTACTCGGAAGGCTCCGCTCGGCTTGCACCGAGCCGGCGGCGGATGCGGGAGGACTGGCTGCGGCCGGAGGAGGCGGAACAGCCTGTTCAGGCTGGCACGGTTTGGGGAAGCGAGCCCTGCCGGATGATTTCGTCAATCTCCGTCCCCTCGAGGACTTCCTTTTCCAACAGCGCTTCGGCCAGCGCCTTGAGCGTGCCCATGTGCTCGGTGAGCATGCGCTTGGCACGTTCGTAGTTCTCGAGCACCAGCCGCTTGATTTCGTGGTCAATCTCGATGGCGACCTGTTCGCTGAAGTCGCGGCGCGTGGCGATCTCCCGCCCGAGGAAGATTTCCTCCTCCTTCTTCCCGAAGGTCAGCGGCCCCAGCTTGTCGCTCATGCCCCATTCGCACACCATCTTCCGGGCGAGGTCCGTGGCGCGCTCGATGTCGTTCCCCGCCCCGGTCGTGATGTGGTTGAGCACCAGCTCCTCCGCGACCCGCCCGCCGAGGAGGATGGCCAGCGTGTTGTAGAGGAACTCCTTCGTGTAATTGTGACGGTCGTCGGTGGGGAGCTGCATCGTGACGCCGAGCGCGCGGCCCCGCGGAATGATCGTCACCTTGTGCACCGGGTCGGTGCCCGGTAGCAGCTTCGCCATCAGGGCGTGGCCAGCTTCGTGATAGGCGGTGACGCGCTTCTCCTCCTCGCTGAGGATCATGCTCTTGCGCTCCGCGCCCATCAGCACCTTGTCCTTCGCCATTTCGAAATCGGACAGCTCCACCATCTTCTTGTTCTGCCGCGCCGCCCACAGAGCCGCCTCGTTCACGAGGTTCTCCAGATCCGCCCCGGAGAACCCGGGCGTGCCCCGCGCGATCTTCTCCAGCTCCACGTCCGGTGCGATCGGGACCTTCTTCGTATGCACCTTGAGGATCTCGGTCCGACCGCGGAGGTCCGGGCGGTTGACCACGATCTGCCGATCGAAGCGGCCCGGCCGCAGCAGCGCCGGATCCAGGACGTCCGGCCGGTTGGTCGCGGCGATCAGGATCACGCCTTCCGTCGTGTCGAATCCGTCCATCTCCACGAGGAGCTGGTTCAGCGTCTGCTCGCGCTCGTCGTGCCCCCCCCCGAGCCCGGCGCCCCGGAGCCGGCCGACCGCGTCAATCTCGTCAATGAAGATGATGCAGGGCGCGTGTTTCTTCCCCTGTTCGAACAGGTCCCGGACCCGGGAGGCACCGACGCCCACGAACATTTCCACGAAGTCCGAGCCGCTGATGCTGAAGAAGGGCACCCCCGCCTCGCCCGCGATGGCCTTGGCGAGCAACGTCTTGCCGGTCCCGGGCGGCCCGACGATCAGGACACCCTTGGGGATCCGGCCACCCAGCTTCTGGAACTTGCGCGGGTCCTTGAGGAACTCGATGATCTCGGCGACCTCTTCCTTGGCCTCGTCAATGCCGGCCACGTCGGAGAAGGTGATCTTCTTCCGGTCCTCGGT
>CAZTUO010000144.1:0-5670 GCA_964616355.1 uncultured Nitrospira sp. | reverse complement strand
AAGGTTACGCGGCCTTGCTTTTCGGTCAGCATGCGCGCCCGGCTCTTGCCGAAGGACAGCGCCTTGTTGCCTCCGATCTGCATCTGGCGCATGATGAAGAACCAGAGGCCCAGAAAGAGGATGAACGGCCCCCAGGTCACCAGGAACGTGATGTACCAGGGACTCTCGTCTGGCGGCTTGGCCTCGATCTGGACGTTCCGCTCGCGCAGCACGTTCACCAGCTCCGGGTACTCGACCGAGTAGGTACGGATCCTGGTCCCGTCCTTGAGAATCGCGTTGATGTGATTGGCCTTGATCGTAACCTTGGTGACTTCGCCCTTGTCCAGATAGGTCATGAAATCGCTGAAGATGACTTCCTCTTCGGGGGTATGGGTCGGCACGCTGAACAGGTTGAACAGGAGGATCATGAAGAGGCCGACGACGACCCAAAACAGGAGATTTTTCACGCGCGAGTTCATCCGACTCCTCCACGCACCGTCATGAAGCGGGGGATGGGGACCTGAGAAGACCGGTGGATTCTACCATAGACCCGGAAAACCTGACAACTCCGGCCGCTTAGAACCCCTGCCCTTCGTCATCCACCTTGTCCAGAACGGCCAGGTAGGGAAGATTCCGGTATTTCTGCTGGTAATCCAGGCCGTAGCCCACCACGTACTTGTTGGGAATCTCAAACCCCACGTAGTCCACCGTGACATTGACTTTGCGGCGAGCCGGCTTGCTCAGCAACGCGCAGGCCTTGATGGACTTCGGCTTCCGCTTCGACAGCGTCCGGATGAGGTACTGGACCGTCAGGCCTGAGTCCACGATGTCCTCGACGAGCAGGACATCCCGGCCGGCAATGTCCTCGGTCAGGTCGGTGACCATCTTGACCTTGCCAGACGACCGCGATTTGGAGCCGTAGCTCGTGACCACGATGAAATCCACCCGGAGCGGGATCCGGATGGCCCGCGCGAGATCAGCGTAAAACGCGAAGGCGCCTTTGAGGACCCCGACCAGGATCAGGTCCTTGTCGGCGTAGTCGGCCGTGATCTGCCGGCCCAGCTCCTTGATGCGGGTCCGCATCTCTTCCTGCGTGACGATCGGCCGTCCGAAAATCCGCTCCATAGTCGCCTAGCCCCTCCCCTGCCTGCTGCCGCCCAGCAATTCCACGATGACGGGCCTTCTCGTCGAGGGGCTCGCGCAAAAGCGATGGTCGGCCCGCAGACCTCCGACCCACAGGATGCCTTCGGGCGCCGCAATGATCGGGACGCGGCTCCGCTCCCCCCGCGGCAATTTGATGTCCGTGAAATAATCCTGCACCTTCTTGCGGTGGCCTCCCATCCCCTGGGGGTGGAAGCGATCCCCGGGCTTCCACGGGCGGACCACCACCGTCCAGGTGAATCGGTCTCCGTCCAGCACTGCCGCAGCCCGCGTTCCGGGCGGGAGTTCCCTCCCCGTCAGCATCCCGGGCTCCCCGCACCGGATCCGAATCAGCTCGCCCGTAAGCGGCCACCGGACCTCGCCGGGAATGGGCAGCACC
Source organism: uncultured Nitrospira sp. (assembly GCA_964616355.1). Lineage (GTDB taxonomy): Bacteria > Nitrospirota > Nitrospiria > Nitrospirales > Nitrospiraceae > CAZTUO01. The sequence goes on along the minus strand of CAZTUO010000144.1, from coordinate 4,151 downwards.
AGCCCGTCCGCTGGCAAGCCGCCGTCCGCCAGCGCCGGCCCGTCGGGATGGCTCCCAGCCGGCAGCCCCTCGAAGCGGATGACCTGATACTCCCGCCTCGCCACGGCCCCTCGGACATGGAGTTGGGCGCCAGACCGCCCGTGGACTACCCGCGTCAGGACCGTCTCGACCGCGCTGAACGCAGGCCCCCGCGACAGGCCGGCGGTTCGCCGCAGGATTGCTCTCAGGATCCGCCGCTGGAGTGCCACCGGGAGCCTGAGCAGGCCCTCGCGGTCCAGCCGCAGTCCCGCGGAGCCGTCCTCCTCGACGAGGTCGGCCAGATGCCGCCGGGCCTGCTCCTCCACGCACCGGTCCTCGTCGCGGAGAATCTGGGCCTGCCGCGCCAGCACCCGCAGGAGTGCCGGATTGAACCGTTTCAGCACCGGCACCAGGTCCTGCCGGATGCGGTTGCGCAGGTAGCAGGGCTTCGCGTTGCTGGTATCCTCGCGGAAGGGCTGTCCCTGGACGTCAAGGTACGCGAGGATCTCGGCCCGACTGGTCGCCAGGAGCGGGCGGATGAACACCCCTTCGCGCACATCGGGGATGCCGGCCAGGCCGGATGCGCCGGCTCCGCGAAGCATCCACATCAGGAGGGTTTCCACCTGGTCGTCCGCCGTATGGCCCACGGCCACCCGCCCCATGTCCAGAGCCGCCGCGGCGCGCCGCAACGCCTGGTACCGAGCCTCCCGGGCGCGCTCCTGCAGCGACCCACCCGCTCGGGCTCGCCCCTGGGCCTCCTCCAAGCTGATCCGCTCCAGATGGAGGGGGATGCGCAGCCGGTCGCAGACTCCCGCCACGAATCGCGCGTCCTCGTCGGCCTCCCGTCCCCGCAACCCATGGTGCACGTGGATCGCGTGGACCGTCAGCGCCCACGTTGGTGCGAGCGCCGCCAGGACGCGCAGGAGCGCGATGGAGTCCGGGCCCCCAGAGACGGCGACCAGGACCTTGTCGCCGGGAGCGAACAGCCGCTCGGCCCGGGCAAATGCCGCCACACGGCGTTCGAGCGGCGCCCCGCGCCGCGCGCCTCGCTCCGCCTGCGCCATGCCCTTCGTCCTCATGAGACTTCGGCAACCGATCCGGCGGCCTTGAGGGATTCCCGCGCCTGGGCCACATCCACGCCGATCCGGGCGGCCAACTCCTCGGGCGAGGCGAAGGCGAGGTCGCCCCGCAGCCGCTCCACGAACTCCACCCGGATCGTCTCCCCGTAGAGATCCACCTGCTGATCCAGGAGATAGACCTCGAGCAACCGCTGTCCCGCCCCGAAGGTCGGGCGCGAGCCGATATAGGACACCGAATCGAAGGCGCGCGCTTGCCACACTGCCTTCGTCGCGTAGACCCCGTCCGCCGGGACCACCCGCCCCACGGGTAGCGCCAGGTTGGCGGTCGGCCACCCCAGCGCCTTCCCCCGTTGCTCGCCGGCGATGACGGCCCCCTCCAGCGCGTAGGGCCGGCCGAGGCACCGCGCCGCCGCCCGCACGTCCCCGCGCTGCAGGAGCAGCCGAATCCGCGTGGAGCTCACCGGCTCGCCGTCCACGCGCACGGGCGCCACCGGATGCACGCGGAAGCCGGCCTCGGCGCCCAGGCGAACGAGGTCCCCGATCCGCCCCGCCCGGCCTTTCCCGAACGCGAACTGCTCGCCGACGAACAGCTCCCGCACACCGATCCCGTCGCGAAGGACACCGAGCACGAATTCCTCCGGGCTGAGCGCGGCAAAGGCCTGGTTGAACTCGAGCACCACCACCTCCTCGATGCCGGATTGTTGCAGCCGGGCGAGCTTCTCCTCCCGCGTCGAGAGCAACTGCAACTCCACGGTCGGCGCGAGGACGACCACCGGGTGTGGCTCGAAGGTCAGCACCATCGGCGTGCCGCCCACCCGCGCCGCCGTCTCCACCACGGTCTTCAACAGGGCCTGGTGCCCCCGGTGGAGCCCGTCGAAGTTGCCGATCGTGAGCACCGGGAACGGCGCCCGTCGGTACGCTGCGAGGCCCCGCGTGATCTTCATCGCGTCATGCGCCGGTCTCAGCCGTTGAGCAGGCGGGCGGCCTCGCGGGCGAAATAGGTCACGATCACGTCCGCCCCGGCCCGCTTGATCGAGAGGAGCGACTCCATCATCGCCCGGCTCTCGTCCAGCCACCCGGCCCGGGCGGCAGCCTTGACCATGCTGTACTCGCCGCTCACTTGATAGGCCGCCAGCGGGAGCCGCATCTGCGCGCGCGCGGCCGCGATCACGTCCAGATAGGGCAGCGCCGGCTTGACCATCACAATGTCGGCGCCTTCCTCGATATCCAGCTCGATCTCGCGCAGGGCCTCCCGGACGTTAGCCGGGTCCATCTGGTAGGACTGCCGATCCCCGAACTTCGGGCTGGAGTCGGCGGCCTCCCGGAACGGCGCATAGAAGCAGGACGCGAACTTCGCCGCGTAGGCCAGGATCGGCAGCTCCGGGAACCCCGCCCGGTCCAGGGCGTCGCGGATCGCGGCGACGCGCCCGTCCATCATGTCGGAGGGCGCGACCATGTCGGCGCCAGCCTGCGCGTGGACGACCGCCATGGCCCGGAGACAGTCCAGTGTCTCGTCGTTCAGAATCCGCCCGTCGCGCACCAGGCCGCAATGGCCATGGGTCGTGTACTCGTCAATGCAGACATCCGTGATCACCAGCAGGTCGGGCACCTGGTCCTTGAGCGCCCGGACCGCCTGCGGCACGACCCCGTTCGGGTCAGAGGCCGCCGTGCCCCGTTCGTCCTTCCGGTCTGGAATACCGAACAGCATGACGGCCGGAATCCCCAGCCGCGTGACCTCAGCAGCTTCCTTGACCAGCAGATCCACAGACCAGCGGAACTGTCCCGGCATCGCGCCGATTTCCTCGCGCCGCCCCCGTCCGACGGTCACGAACATCGGATAGACAAGATCCGCCGCCGCCAGCCTGGTCTCGCGGACCAGGCGGCGCAGCGGCTCCTGCTGCCGGAGCCGTCTCAGCCGCTGGCGCGGAAACGCCATGTCGTCAGCTCCTGGCTAACCGCCAGCCGTGCACAGCTCACGCGACCCGCTGTTCGCGGCTGGCCATGGGCTATTCGCTCCTCGCTGTTCACTATTTTCTCGGCAGGTTGGTCAGGAAGACCACCAGGTCCCGGACCGAGATCATGCCAGTCAGCTTCCCGTCCCGCGTCACCCCGAGGTGGCGCAGGTGCTCGCGCGCCATCAGGTCGTTCGCGTCGAGCAGGGTCTTGTTCTCCTCGATCGTGATGATGGGCGCCGACATGATCTGTTCGACCGTCGTCTTTGTGGGATCGGCTCCGACCGCGACCGACCGGCGGACCATGTCGGTATCGGTCACGATCCCGATGATGTCCTTGCCACGCGTCACGAAGAGGCTGCCGATCTCCCGATCGCGCATGAGCTGGGCCGCCCTCCGCACGTCGGTATCGCGATCCACCGTCACCAGTTTCTCCAAAGGCACCATGAACGACTTCACAGGCACCATACCGCTCTCCTCCTATCGCTGACCGCCGCGCAGCGGGACCGCGGCTTCCTGCGGGCTCGAACAATAATAGTTGATGATGGCCTCGACCAATGCCGGAATCGTGTTCTCCCGCGCCGTGAGCGCGACGGACAGCCCCAGCTCCGACGCCGTCCGCGCCGTGATCGGCCCGATGCAAGCGACCGTCAGGCCGGCCGTCAGCTCCGCCATCTCCGCGCGGTTTTCGAAGAGCTGGCGGAAGTTCGCCACCGTGGACGAGCTTGTGAAGGTGAGCACGTCCAGCTCCCGGGTGCGGAGTCGGGCCTTCAACGTCTCCACCTCGACCGAGGGCAGGATGGTCCGGTAGGCGGTGACGACCCGGACCTCGCAGCCCCGCCGGCGGAGCTGCTCCGGCAGCAGCTCGCGGGCGACAGCCGCGCGCGGAATGAGCACGCGCTGGCCGGCAACGCCAGCCTGGAGCAGCGTCTCGAGCAGGCCCTCGGCTTGGTACTCCGACGGCACGAGGTCCGCCCGGAGGCCCCAGCGGCCCAACTCCTCCGCGGTCCGCGGGCCGATGCAGCAGAGACGCAACCCCGCCAGCGCCCGCCCGTCCCGGCCCTGCTGGCGGAGCCGCTCCAGAAACTGGCGCACGCCGTTC
>CAZTUO010000143.1:3126-8124 GCA_964616355.1 uncultured Nitrospira sp. | reverse complement strand
CGCTCGTCCCGGGGCTCGGCCAGGCGAGCCGGGGCCGCAGCCGCCAGGCAGCGGTCAGTTTCCTCACGGGTGCGGCGCTCCTCGCCGGCACCTGGGCGCTCGGCCGGGCCGTGGGCGGCACCGCCGCCGTGTTCTTTGCCTTCATAGTCGTGCTGCCCTGGTGGGTGCTCCAAAGCTACGAGGCCTTCCTGCCCGACGCGGCGGGCCTGCGGCAGACGATCGCGGTGGTCTGGGCGCGCGCCCACGACATCCGCTACCTGGGTGCCCTGTTCCTGCTCACTGCCGTGACCGACCTGTATATTATCGTCGCGAACCCGGCCTACGCGCTCACGGTGTTTTGCACCAAGCCGGAGGGCGTCCTCGGCAGCTTGGCCAAAGCCCAATCCCCCACCTTGCACACATTAATCGGGTACGGCTTTCTCCGGCTCCGCCGCTGGTCGCTCTTCCTCTATATGGTCTATGCCGCATTCGGGCTCCTGAACGCGACCGCCAACTTCGCCTGCTTCGGCTATGGACGGATCAGAACCGTGTTCCTGATCACGCTCGCCGGCTTCACCATCTTCGTGGCCTGGCGGCGCCGCTGCTTCGAGCCGCCGCCGAGGCGGCCAGCGAGCCCGCTTTGACACTAGCGGCGGGCCTGTGTTACACAAAAGATCGCCAGCACGGTCTTCCGCCCGAGGGGCAGACCGGCTGGGTGTCCGGATGACCAGCATGGACGAGCTGGACGACTCCACCGCGCTCTACGTCGTGCGCCACCGGGACGGCTCCGTCAGCCTCTACGTGGACGAGGCCTATGCGCTGGAGCGGGGGGTGGACCCAGCCAAGCTGGTTCGGATCGAGATTCCGCGCGAGCTCTACCAGAAGGGCACGGTCCAGCAGATCCGGGAATACTGCGCCACCTACCTGGAGTCCCAGGCGAGCGGAACGGCCTAAGCCTCCTGGCCGGTAGGCGTCCCCGAACGTCCCCAATGGTCCGATCGCAGAACCCGAAACAGTCCCCATGACGGCTGTCCTGACCCCCGAAGACATCGAAGCGGTCATCGCCGCGCTCCCAGCGCAGGCCCGGGTCATGCTGCGGCTGCTGCTGCTCCAGTACCTCGACGTGACGGAGGAGGACATCGCCTACATCGCGGCAGACCGCCCCGACCCACGCATGCTGGCCGGGGTCCGCAAGACCCAGCCAGTCGTCACCCGGGACGCCATTCAAGGCGTGACCGATCGGGTGGCCCAGTACCGGACCCGCGTCCGGCATCGGCGGGAACGCGGCACCCTCCAAACCGAATGCGTCGGCAAGCAGATGGCCCTGTTGGAGGCGCGCGTCGCGGCGGCCGAGCAGTTGCTGACCTCCCGGTTCGGTCTTGCGAAGGAGACGGTCCTCGAGCTCAAGCGGCAGGCCCGCACCGCAGTGCCCAAGCCGGCGCTCCGGGCGCTCGAGCGCCGCTGGGCGCAGGACCAAATCACGGAGGACGAGTACCGGAAGGAGCGCCTCGTCATCGAGTACCAGGGATTCTTGCGCCGGCTGGACCGCGAGCGGCGGCGACTCGAGATGGCCAAGCGCGAGATCGCGATGCACAGCGCCACGCCGCTCCAGGATCACGAGATCGCTCACATCTGGGGGATTCCGTCGAGCAGCCTGGCCGCCCGCAAGGTCAAGGCCCTGAACCTCTACCTGCAGGGCCTCCAGACCCGGCTGCAGCAGGGCCATCCTGCCACGGAGCAGGCCGTCACGGTGCCGCTCGACCTGTGGAAAGAGACGCTCCAGGTGCTGGCCCAGCGGCCCGTCCCGCGCTCGGCGGCCGTCTACGATGGATTGGAAGGCACCGAAGAGGCGCTGATGGAGAAGCTGGCGGCGTACGTGGCCAACACGCTGCCCGAGGAGATCGAAGGGCGGTTCTGGGGGACGATGGTGCAGGATGCGCTGCTCAACGCCGAGACCGGCGACCAACTCCGATCCCTGTTTGCCCTGCAGCGGCTCTCCGCCCTGCTGTCGGAGGTGGAGACGTCGCCCGCGGCGCTAGAGGAGGACCTGCTCGCCCGGGTCGCTCCCACCACCAAGGAGCCCGTCGCCCGGATCGAGGCGGAGCCCGCCAGGCCTGCTCCCGGTGAGGCCGGGCTCGGGCAGATGGCCGAGCACGTCCTCCGGAGCTTCCGGGGCGACGACCGCCGGTAGCGCAGCGGCCGATGCCTTGCCAAATAGCCTCAGCTGGGTATGATAATGCTCACCGTTGGGAGAGAGGGTTCGCCATGCAGGTCTTGGGCTCGCTCCTGCGATCGGTCCGCGTCGTCTGCCGCCCCGCCCTCCTCTCGGGGCTGCTCCTCCTCGTGACGGCCGCGTCGAGCGACCTTGCGGCCGGCGGACGGCTCGAACTCGCCGAGCTGCTGTCGCATCCCGAGCAGTACGACAAGCAGGTCGTCACGGTGGTCGGGCGCGTCTCCAACCTGCAGATCGCCAGCAACCGGCAAGGGCAGCTCGCCTACGGGTTTCTCCTCAAGGACGGAAACGGCTCCGTCAAGGTGGTGGCCCTGGGAAAGGCCGAGGTGCACGAGGGCGACCAGGTCATCGTAGAGGGCGTCTTCTCGCGCCAGCGGCTGGCCGGCCGGAGCTTCATCTACAACGAGATCAAGGCGAGCTCGGTCCGCTCGCTCGAGCGGTTCAGCCCGGATTTTGTGGGCTGACGGGAACCCGCCCGGGCCCCCGCGTGCCGCGCCCGTCGAGGGGGAGGCCCGAGTCACCGACCGCCGGGGCCATCCATTTCCAAGCCACGACCGTCGTGCCGGGCCCAGGCTTCGACCGGATGTGCACCCAGTCCATCAGCCGCTTCACGCCCGGAAGCCCCAGTCCAAGACTGTTCGAGGTCGAGAACCCGTCTGTGAGCGCCAGCGCGACGTCGGCGATGCCGCGGCGCGGCCCCGCAACCGCTTTGAGCAGGATCTCGCCACAGGCCGCGTACCGGAGAATGTTGCGGGCCAGCTCTTCGATCGCGGCCACGATGAGGATAGCGTCCGTGGGGGCGAACCCGATCAGGCTTGCCATCTCGCGCCCCTTCCGGCGCGCGGTCACCACTTCGGCATCTGATTCGAGCGCCACGCGGACCGTGCCCACCCGCAGGCGAGCGGACGCTCCTGGCTTGCGGTAAGGCCGGTCGTCCCGCATCGGTACAGCCATCACCTGGACACACGCATCGGCTTGCTCGGGCCCTCGTGGCTTCAGGACCGTCCAGGTCAAATCGCTATTGAGGACCAGTGCTTCCTTGCTGCCCATCTACGCCTCCGGTTAGCGCCAGCCTCCTCGGTGCAGATCGAGGACCATGGATTCCCCAGTCTCCTGGCATGACTCCGACCTCCGGCCGCCCGGTGCCGTCCAGGGTACCTCCCGAAGCGCACAACCCCGGCCCCGGCAGCGTGCGGCCCACCTGCGGCTCGACCCTGTCCTACGCGGGGACTGGCCGGAGGGCCTGTGGTCCCCGCGAACCTGGGCACATGATTTTCATGAGCAAGCACGGTGCCTCAGGTGCCCCCTCGACACCGGCGCAGCAAGCCACTGGTTTTTCAATAGGATAGGCGCGGCGAGCGGGCGGCCTTCCTGAGCAAGAACTACAGGCTTCGTATGCAAATTCCTCCACCCAACCCTCTGGAGATGGAGAAACGCCTTTGAATCCCAAGGGCTTACCCGTGCAGGGTCAATCCTACGATGGGTCGTAAGAATGACCCGCCGGACCGGGTGTGTGAGCGGAAAGGGTTGTTCCGTGGAAGTCCGCCCATCTTCTGGCGTCTAGCGCTCGGCTCGCTCGCGGTCCTGCTCGTGCTGATCGGTGTCGCCCTTTATGCGCTGGTTCAGCTCCGCCAACTGACCACCCTCAGCACGGAGATCGTTTCTATCCACTACCCTGCGATCGAAACCGCGAAGCGGCTGCTCTCCAGCCTGTTCGCGCAGCACGCCAGCGAGGAAAAGTACCTCGCCGTGCACGACACGATCTTCCTCGCCGACTTCGACGAGGAGGCCCGGGAGTTCCGGCGGGCCCTCGCGGCCTTGCTCGCCCAAGACCCCGCGACAGATCGGCGCGCGTTGCTGCAACAGGTGGAACGCCTGCACGGCGAACATCAGAGCCTGTTTCGTGGCGAGCCGGCTGAGCACACGGTGCTGCGGCTGGGCCCAGCCCTCGACTATGCGGTCCGGCGCGACAGGCTGATCACCGAAATGACGAACGCGCTGCAAGGCTACGTGCGCCAGCATGAGGCGGGGATCGGCGCTCTCGTCACGGAAGCCTGCTCCCGGGCGCTCGATGCCAAAGTCGTGACAGAACGGCTGGTCGTCCTCTCGGCCGTCCTCAGCCTGGCACTGGCCAGCGCGGCGAGCTACAGCATCTTGCGTCCCCTCCAGCGGCTCCGGGAACACATCCGCGCGATCGGGCAAGGGGACTTCGGCCCGAGCGTCCAGATCCCCGCCCCGGCTGCCTCCAGGGTCTCGTCGAGACCGTCAACTGGATGACAGGCCGGCTGCGGGAGCTCGACGACATGAAGCGCGATTTCCTGGCCAATGTCTCGCATGAGCTGCGGACGCCCCTGGCCTCCATCTATGAGGGGACTCACCTCCTGCTCGACGAGATTCCCGGCACGCTGACCGGGGGGCAACGGGAAGCACTCCAGATCATCGCCGATAGCAGCCAGCGGCTGATCCAGCTCAACTCGAACCTTCTGGACTTCTCCAAGATGGAGGCGGGCATGATGGAGTACCGGATTGTGCCCACCGACCTCCAGCGCGTGGCCCAGGCCTCGATCCAAAAGGTCCGGCTCCTGGCGGAGCGTCGGCATATTCCGCTCCTGGTGGACGCCCCGCCGGGCCGCATCTGGGTCCAGGCCGACGGCCCCCGCATCGAGCAGGTGCTCGACAACTTGCTCTCGAACGCGCTGAAGTTCAGCCCCGAGGGGGCACCGGTCGCCTTGCGTCTCGAACCGCAGCGCGACGCCGGTTTCGTGCGCATGTCGGTCAGCGACGCC
>CAZTUO010000143.1:0-3092 GCA_964616355.1 uncultured Nitrospira sp. | reverse complement strand
CGGCGGCGCGCCGGAGGACCTGCCCTATATCTTCGAGCGGTTCTACCAAGGACGCGCCTCTGCGGGAAAATCCGCCGGCGGCAGCGGGCTCGGCCTGGCGATCGCGAAGCTGGTGGTGGAAGCGCACGGTGGGCGGATCTGGGCGGAGAGCCAGCCCGGCCATGGCACCACCATCCGGTTCCTCCTGAGCCTCTCGCATCCCGGATGGGTGGCATGACTCACGCCCGCTCACTCGCCTGCCTCAGTCTCTGGCTGGTGAGCCTTGGCCTCGGCGGCTGCGCAGGCACCGGGGGCGACCGCGAGGCGACGCCGCCCTTCCCTATGCAGGACCAGGGCACGGCGAGGCGGCACCAGACCCTGACCCGCCAGCAGGAGGCGCTGCTGGCCGCTTGCCCGGACGCGACAGCCTGCGCCCAGGCCCACTTCATCCGGGCGCTCCTGGCCCTATCCGAAGACCCGAAGGTCTCGGCCGAGCATTTTCGGGGCGTCCTGACCCTGGACGCGAAGGGCCGGCTCGCCGCAGCCAGCCAGTTCTGGCTCGAGCTGCTCGTGGGGCAGACCGGTGTCGCCGGGCACGAGGCGCCGCCGGCCCGGATTGTAGCGCGATTGGTGCAGGACATCATCGAGCGCGAGCTGCTCCTCCAACGGCTGGCGAAGGAGGCGGGCCAGTCGTCGGTCGAGACGGTCCGGGACGCGCTGCAGGCCAAGGATCGGCAGATCGAGGAGCTGACGCGGCAGGTGGAAGCGCTCAAGCGAGTGGACTTCGAGCGAAGGAAAAAGCCCGCCCGCTCCGCCAGCCGGGCCGGATCGAGCCGCTGCCCGACGGCGCGCCGGCGCGGAGAGAACCATAGGAGCCCAATGGAGCCCGAACGCATCCTCATCGTGGACGATGACGAGGGCTTGCTACGCCTGCTGAAGATGCGGCTGACCGGCATGGGATTCGCCGTGGTCACCTGCACCAGTGGGGCGGCGGCGCTGGTGGAGGCCCGCCGCGCGACCTTCGATCTCGCGATCATTGACCTCCGGCTGCAGGACCTCGACGGCCTCGTCCTGCTGGACGAGCTGCTGTTGATCCATCCGAGCCTGCCGGTCCTCATCCTGACCGCACACGGGAGCATCCCGAACGCGGTTGAGGCCATGCAAAAGGGTGCCTACGGATATCTGGCCAAGCCCTTCGACACTAGAACCTATCTCAAAATTAGATTTTTGTTGCATCAGGGTATCTACCCTGAGTAGCATACCTCAGGGCCATCACCCTGACCGAGGCTCAGTGGGAACGAATTCGCCACCATGTTCCGGAGGAGCCTAGGCCCGAGGGCCGGCCGGGACGCAAGCCGGTTCCGACCCGCCGGGTGTTGGCGGCCGTGCTGTGGATGCTCAACACGGGGGCCCAGTGGCCCCTGCGGCCCCAGTGCTCTCCCACCGACAAGACGGGGCATCGTCGCTTTCAGCGATGGTGTGCCCAGGAAGTGCGGCGAGCCCTCCGCTGTGCGCGGGCGAACGAAGTGAGGGAGCCAGGCGGGCTTGATGAAGCGGAGTGTTTTGTGGACGCGATGTTCGCTTCGGCCCAGGGGGGCGGGGAAGGCATCGGGCCGACGAAGCGCGGGACGGGCGTGAACATCATGGGGATTGTGGATCGCCAGGGGCTGCCGCTTGCCGTGAGCCCCCATGCGGCCCATCATCACGACGTGACGCTGGGGCAGCGGACGTGTGACTTCTCCATGCTTGAAGCGAAGCCCGAGCACCTGATCGGGGATAAGGCGTATGACAGTGACAAGCTGGACGAAGAGCTTGGCCCGCAGGGGCTTGAGAGGATTGCTCCGCATCGGTCCAATCGTCGTCGGCTTCGCACCCAGGAGGGCAGGCCGTTGCGGCGCGACCAACGGCGGTGGCTGGTGGAGCGCTTCGTTTCTTGGATTCAGTGGCACCGTCGGATCTTGATGCGTTGGGAGTCCTATACGCACAACTTCCTCGGGGTTGTTCAACTGGCGTGTGCCTTGATCCTGCTCAAGCAATTTTGAGATAGGTTCTAAGGAGCTGGAGACCTATATCGAGCGAGACCTGGCCCAGCAGCGGATGAGCCGCGAGTTGCACCGGCTCAAGCTCCTCGTCAAGGAGCTCTATGGGTTGGACCAGGTGATCGCGCGGAGCCAGGCCATGCAGAACCTGCTCCAGCAGGTGGCCCAGGTGGCGGACACGGACGCGACCATCTGCCTGGTGGGCGAGACTGGCACCGGCAAGAAGGTCATCGCGCGGGTGATCCACTGCAACAGCCGGAGGGCCCGCGGCCCCTTCATCACGGTCAATTGTGCCGCCATCCCCGAGAGCCTGTTCGAGAGCGAGCTGTTCGGCCACGTCAAGGGTGCGTTCACCGGCGCGACCGATACCAAACGGGATTCTTCCAGCAGGCCGACGGCGGCACCCTGTTCCTCGACGAGATCGGCGAAATGCCGCTCGCGCTCCAGGCCAAGCTCCTGCGGGTCCTCGAGGATCGCAAGGTGCTCGAGGTCGGCGCGGAGACCCCGCGCATGGTGGATGTCCGCATCATCACGGCGACCAACCGGGATTTGCGGTAGGCCGTCCAGGCTGGCGCCTTCCGGGAGGACCTCTACTACCGCATCCAGGTGGTGCCACTCGAGGTCCCGCCGCTTCGTGAGCGGCGCGACGATATCCCCATGCTCGCCCAGACCTTCCTCGAGCAGAGCCGCAGGCGACTGGGCAAGGACATTCGCGACTTCCTACCCGAGGCCATGCAGCGGCTCATGCTCCATCACTGGCCTGGTAACGTCCGCGAGCTGGAGAACACGATCGAGAAGGCCGTCATCATGGCCACGCAAGCCCTCATCACCCCCGACCTGATCACCTTCACGGAGCCGCCCGCGGACAGCCAGCTCAAGCCCCTGACGGAAGCCAAGGAAGAGTTCGAGCGACAGTACCTCAAGCAAGTCCTGGATCTCGCAGGCGGCAACATCACGCGGGCGGCTCAGCTCGCAGGCCGGTACCGAGCCGACTTCCAAACTGCTCAAGAAGTACGGCCTTATACTGCTCCCCTGAGAGAGTGGACACTTTCGAGAGTGAGTGGGTAGGATGAT
>CAZTUO010000142.1:0-8189 GCA_964616355.1 uncultured Nitrospira sp. | reverse complement strand
GCCCGCCGTGCCATCCACAGCGGGCAGCCAGGGGCTCTCCCGGTTCTCGCACGAGGTGTGTCCGTACATGCCCGGGGTCTCTGACCGCGCGGGGCTCCGTCGCGTCTCGCGCTGGCGACGCGCCGGATGTGGCCTTCCGCTTCTCCTTACCGCGTCGGCGCCCCGGAGCGAGCGTCTTTCGCGGCTGAATACCCGGCCTGTACGTCCCCCTGTCAACATTTCGCCACCGTCCTCACGGACGGCCACGCATGACTCGGGGCCGGTGTGGGCCGCTAACCCTTCACCGTACGACTCTTTCATTCGCAACACCTCGCCGGTTTAACCCGGCACACAAGGAGGACCGCTATGCGCTCTGGTGCAAACCCGATCGGGCTCAAGAAGGCAGCGGGATGGATCGCCGTGCTGCTCGCCGCAGGGTGCGCGACCACCAAGGTGGAGACCCTGAAGGAGTATTCCGGCAAGGATCCTCTTCCACGGCCGACGCGCGTGCTCGTGCATGATTTCGCGGTGTCGCCGGACGAGCTCTCGCTCAACAGCGGGCCTCTCGCTAAGCTGGCGAGGGCGGTCGCGGGGACACCGCAACAGGAAGAGCAGCTCAAGGTCGGGCGGGCGGTCGCCCGAGCCCTGTCGGAGGCGCTGATGAAGGAGCTGGAGGAGCTTGGCTTCTCAGCTGAGCGGGCCACCGCGACGGGTCCCGACGGTGATGGGATCCTCTCGATCGAGGGGGTCTTCCTGTCCATAGACGAAGGGAATCGGGCGCGGCGCCTGGTGATCGGATTCGGCGCCGGCGGCACATCCGTGAAGACCCGGGTCATTGCGACCCTCGGAACCCGATCCGGCCCGCTGCTCTTGCAGCAATTCGAGACCGTGGCGGAGAGTTCCAAGAAGCCGGGGATGGGGCCCATGGCGGGTGTGGGAGGGGCGGTCACCGGCGCGGCCACCGGCGTGGCCGTGAGCGGCGCGGCGGGGGCGGCCAGCGAGCTGAACCAGGACGTCAAGGGCAACGCGGCGCGGACCGCCAAGGAAGTCGCGAAGGCGCTGTCCCGGTTCTTCGCCCATCAGGGATGGATTCCGAAGGATAAGATCATCGAGTAGGACTGCAGGTCCTGGGCATCGGCCGGACGCTTCGCCCGCCGGCCGGTGGAGTACATCGAAGCAACCCGCGGGACACGAAGCGCGGAAGGTCTGACCGCTCACCTGCCTCCCGTCCCCATACACGGCCACGGAGTCATGCGCCAATGGGCATTCTTTCCTGCAAGGGAGGGTACCATGACACGGCTGGCACGGTCCCTACGGCTCTTCACGCTGTCTCTTGTCTCGTTGCCCTTCGTGCTCCACCCGGCGCCCCTGTTGGCCGCCAAGGACGCGCACCCCTTCTGGACCGAGAAATCCTCCTTTCTCGAGGGGGACGACCTCTTCGTTGTGGGAGTCGCCTCCAACGTCCGCACCGTCGAGGAGGGCCGACAACTGGCCTTTGAGCGCGGGAAGACTGAGCTCATGAACTACGCGCAGGTGTCGTCTCTGGACGCTCAGGGGCTCCTGATCGCGACCCAAATGACCTATGAGGAACCGAATCCCGACGGAACGCTCAACGTCTTCCGGCTGCTCCGGGTTCCCGTTGCAAAGCTCCTAGCCGTCCAGAGTCGTGCCCAGGCGAGGAATCGGCAGCAAGAACTGGCGCTGGAACAGGCCACCCGTGAACTGCTCAAGTCCCAGCAGGCCCTGGCGGAGAAGTCCCGGCAGGTCGAGCAGCAACAGCGGGAAGTCGAGCGACTGCTGCGGCACCATCAAGCGCAGGCGCAAGCGCTGGAGGAAACCGGACGCGAGCTGCTGGTCTCGCAGCAACTCGTGGCCGAAAAAGCGAGACGGGTCGAGCAACAACAGCAGGAAGTTGAACACGCGCTCCGGCAGCTCAGGCAGCAACTTCAAGCCAGGGGAGTGAGCCCCCTTCCCTCTTCCGGGTCACCGTTGGCGGACCTCAGGCGAGTCGAGACCTTCCTGGACCAGGAGGGCCAAGCGTTGACCGCCGCGCTCCAGCGCGTTCGCCAGCGCATCGAGGCAGAAAAGCGCGAGGCCCACGAATACCGCAGCCGGATCTGCGCGCGACTCGTCAGAGGCATGAACAAGGCGGAAGCCCAGGTCCTCCTCGGCGATCCTTCCGAGATGCGACACGCCCGCTTCTGGATTTACGGCAAGCGGGACAAGGACAAGGTCGGCATCTATTTCAACCGCGATGACGAGGTGTTTCTGGTTGACGGCTGCAAGCAGTCGGACGCGACCAGCTATCGCGCCCCGTAGCCGACTCGAAGGGGGCTCGATCAGGCCGAGCGTTGGAAAGCGCGTCGCGCTGCATGGGGCTCCGGTCCGGAGTGCTCAGCACGTCTCCTCGACGAGCGTGATCTCCTCCGGCGTCAGGCCGTAGAGACAAGAGACGCGCTCGTCGCTCTCGCGCTCCCAGGCGGTGGTATCGGGCTTGGGGTCAGCATCTGCAGCCATGCTCCGGCCGGACAGAGGAGAAAAAGTAGGGCTTTTCAGGCTTTCATGTGGGTTGGATAGAGATCCAGTCCTCCACCATGGAAATAGATCGCGGTCTTGAAATGCTCGACGTTGCGGAAGCCGCAAGACGTCAGCGCGTTGGGGAGATGCCGCCGGACCAGCTTGGCGACCTCGGCCATCGGCCGTAGCCGGCTGTGGATGGCCCGCCAGAACCAGCAGGCAAAGAAGCTAGGGGCCGCCCCCCGGCAGGTGTAGTCCCAGGATTGGCGGAAACGCTCCTTGAGGGTTCAGGTTCGGGCCACCCTGAGGTCACTGCGTTGCAGCGTATAGAGCACGCGGCTGCGAGCCAGATCGGCCACCACCGTCAGATAGCGGTGCCGCTTCGCGAGGGCTTTCTCCTCGACGCCGAGGCGAGGGACGGGTCGTGGGTGCGCGGCCGCAGCCCGCGGCCGACAGCCCGCTCCTTGATTCCCCAGGCCTCATCCCAACTGATGCGCAGCAGGCCGGCAGCCTCCTAGACCGAACACTCGCGGAGCAGGTCGATGGCCAGGCGTTCAACCCAGGCGGTGAACTGGCTGCCGGAGCCCGCCCAAGGGACCGCAATCTGTTTGACCCCTCGTAGCCCAGGACGGGCTCCTGACACTCGGGGCACGGGTAGGGCCCCGGGCCGGGATCGACGGTGGCCATCACCTGCCGCCCTGGCACATGTGGACGGCTCAGAACCGCGGCGGGGCCTCCGCCGCGGCGACCGCGCACATGGTGGCCGACGGAATCCGCTGGTCTCCCGGCGGGCGGAAACCCCAGGCTGTGGCCAGGGCCTGGCAGGCCAGCAGCGCCAACGACCCCTCGAGGTTTTTCACCGGCTCGAGGTACTGGGCCGTGCCCCTCCACAGCTCCTGACCGGTCGCGACGTCCAGCCCCCGCACTATGACCCGGGGCAGGTACACGACGGTCCGCAGCAGCTCATACTCCGACGAGAATCTGGCGCCCGCCTCCGCCTTCACCATGACGGCCATCTCCGCCCGCAGGGACCGGCCGAGGGCCAGGAGCTGCAGATCGTCCAGCGACGTGCCGGTCATGCTGATGTGCTGCTCGGCCAGCAGGCGCCGGACCCGGTCGCCCTCCAGCACGGCCAGGCCCCGCCGCTGGAGCCACAGGCTCACCGTCTCGACGGCTTGTGGGTTCTCCCCCCAGACGATCGTCCGGGCCCCCTCCGCCGGCAGGGCCTTGTGGAACCCCTCCGTGACCGGATACACACATCCGCTGAGCCATGCCAAACTCCAGACGACGACCACGCAACGCCGGATGCCGCTCCAGGGGTCGGGCATGCGGAATACTAGCAAATGCGTGGCGGCGAAGGACAGGCATGGGAGACTTGTGCTAGCCTAGCCCACCGGAAAGAAGGGAGAAGGAGGCCTGCCATGCCCCGTTCGAGCCACGATCCCATTCCTGCGTTCCTGCGCGCCTGCGTCTGCCTGACAGCCATGTTCCTCCCAGCCGCACCGGGCGGGGGCACCGAGCCCGACCAGGAAAGCCGGGCACCGCTCCGCGGCCTGCCGGGGATCGAGGTGATTGTCGAGGAGCTGAGCCCCGACGTAGCGGAGGCGGGGCTCCGGGTAGGGGATCTGGAAGAGGCGGTCAAGCAACGGGTCCGGAAAGTCGGGCTCCCTTTGCTGGGGCGGCAGGACCGGCTGAAGACCGCGCCGGCAGCCGCGCTCGTGCTCCGGGTGAATACGCTGCACGACAAGATCGGGCGGTACTTCGTCTGCATCGAGCTGGCGCTCCACCAGCGGGTGCAATTGCTTCGGGAGAAGGAGACCCTCGCCACGGCCTCCACGTGGGCCCTGCCGGCGCTGATCACCGTCGTTCCCGACGACGACGTCGCGCAAATCCGGGAGATCGTGGCGCGCCGGGCCGACAAGTTTGCGAAGGCCTACGCCGCCGCCAACGGGAAATGAGCCGGCTTGATCGGTCCGGCCCGCGCCGGTATGATCGCGGGACCGCCACGAGCAACCCAGGAGCGCCCATGCTGCAAGAGGACCTCGCGCAGGCTTTTCTCACGACCCAGTCCTTCAAGTGGGACCGGGTGACGGGCTTCAAGCTGGCTTCCGGGGCGGTGAGCCCCTTTTACGTGGATTGCCGCAGTCTGATGGCCCATCCGGGTCCCCGCCACCTCGTGGCCCAGCTCGCGTACGAGCGGCTGGCCGGCCTGCCCTTCGAGTGCATCGGGGGGTTGGAGATCGGGGCCATCGCGATCGCTACGGCGATCTCCGACTACGGCTACCGGGCACCCGCGCGTCGAGAGTGGCGCACGTTCGTGGTCAGGAAACAGCCCAAGGACCACGGGCTGGGCAAGCTGATCGAGGGGGCCGTCAAGCCGGGAGACCGGGCGGTCGTCGTGGACGACGTGCTGACCAGCGGGGGCTCGCTGCTGAAGGCCCTGCAGGCCGCGCGCGACGCCGGCCTGAAGGTCGAGCAGGCGCTCGTGATCGTGGATCGCAAGGAGCAGGAGGGCCGCGCGCGCGTCGAGGCCCAGGGCGTCACCCTGCTCAGCCTCCTGACGATTGACGACCTGCTCGCTGCCCATCGCGCGATCGGTGGCCAGTGACGCCCGCACCCTTCACTCTTCACGCGCCACCCCTATTTGCACCGGAATCGGATCCCCCACCGATGCTCGGTGACCACTTCTCCCCCGGTCAGGGTCGAGGTGATCCGGTTTCGCCCCTGGACCTCGCCTTCCTTGATGATGGCGTATCCGCCGGGGCAGTGCTCCTCGATCAACTGAATCGCTTCGCCGCGGAACCTCGTCGCCATGTGGCCGACCTGTTCCCGGTAGGGATAGGTCGCGACGCCACCCTGCTCGTCCGCCTGCACCAGCTTCGCCCCCTCGCCGCAGCCCGCGCAGAACAGGAGCAGCGCGGCCAGCGCGGCTCTTGACCACCGTTTCACGAGCGTCCTATGATGGGAGCGACATGCACCCACCGCTCACCGTTTGACATCCGGACAGGAGGCGGATCCATGACACCCCGAGCCGTGATTGCACTTGTCGGGTTGGGGCTCATGCTGGCCCTGACGGGAGGGGGCAGCGTTCAGGCCCACCATTCCTACGTCTTGACGGTCTCCCAACTCAGGGCCGGGCTGGAGAAGGCGCCGACTCCCGACAAAAAGGGCTTTTTCCTGATCGATGTCCGCTCCCCGCAGGAGCACGCTGGCGGCGTGATCCCCGGTACGGACATGAACATCGAGTACACGCAGATCAAGCAGCGGCACAAGGAGATCGGCGCCAAGCTGGACGACCACATCG
Source organism: uncultured Nitrospira sp. (assembly GCA_964616355.1). Classification (GTDB taxonomy): domain Bacteria; phylum Nitrospirota; class Nitrospiria; order Nitrospirales; family Nitrospiraceae; genus CAZTUO01. Next base: position 2,389 of record CAZTUO010000142.1, on the reverse strand, counting down.
TGGTCTACTGCCAGTCCGGGAAGCGCAGCAACATCGCGGCCGAGACCCTGGCCGACCTCGGTTACAAGCACGTCTACAACGTCGCCGGCAGCATGAACGCCTGGCTGGCGGCCGGCTATCCCATCGCGCCGCCGACCCGCTGAGGCAGGCGGCGAAGCCGGCAGCTTTCAGCGGCCGAGGGCCGGCGGCTGAGGGCTTCCTCTGGGGAAGAGCCCGATCACCGCGGGGAGCGGGATGTGCGCGGTGCCGCTGCCGTCCAGCAGGCGCTGCCAGGTCGGGGCCTCGGCTTCCCGGCCCGGATGTGCGGCGAGCGCCGCCCCTGCCACCAGCACATCCGACGAATTCCCGCCGTCCATGGCCATCGCCTGCACGAGCAAGGGGAAGCGGTCCCGCAGGCATAAGGCGAGGTCCCAGAGCGTCGTCTCGTCCGCGGTTTTCAGAATGAGGATGTGCCCAGCGCCGTCTTCGCCCACGACGGTCTGGTGCGCGCGCTTACCGGTCTGCCGCACGCGCGGCTTGCCCGCCCGGTCCACCAGCATGAGTGATTGCGCAGCCTCCCGATAGGCCGGACGCTGCGGCACCAGAGGCTCGGCGGCAAGATCCACCACGCGGGCCTTGCGCAAGCCCGGTTCCACCGGTTCTGCCACGAACAACCCCTGCCACTGCGGGTGCCGCTTGCTGCCCAGCGAGCGGCCGTTCTTGTAGAGCAGGCCCAGGTAGGAGTAGTCCTCGCGGAACAGGCCGGCATTGAACAGGACCGTCGCGCCGAGCCGCCGCTGCCATTCCTGGACCGTCGGCGGCGACGCCAGCCCCTCGTCCCGGAAGTGGTACGTCGCAAAGCGGTAGCGCTCGGGGTCCACCTTCACGATGGCCAGCGGAGGGACCTGATTTCGGCAACCATCGCCGGGAGTCCAGAGCGCCGCCTCCAGTCCAGGCGCCAGACTGTCCCACTGGATCTCCTGCGCCGGGAGGGAGGTCGGCGCCACGCTCCAGCAGCCGAGCAGCGCCCACGCGAGCCCCGCGAGCGCACCTTGCCGGGTCCGCTCCTCTCGCCGCCGATGGAGCCTCTCGCCGCGCATCCTCCGCTCCCCATCCTCGTCCCCGGCTCGGGCCGAGTATAGAGAGCCCGCGCCGGGGGCGTCAACGCAGGAGGAGCGCACCGGGCCTGCGCGCCCCGATTCGGGGCGCGGCGACCGGCGGGGCTACATCACCCCGAGAGCCTTGCTCGCCTTCTTGAGATCCTTCGGCTTCACCCACAGGATCGCGGCGTACCGCCCGACGCTGCCGGCCACGACGGCGTCCCCCGCCGTCACGTTGATCTTGGACTCCGCCAGGCGGGACAGGAGGTCTGCCACCGCCCCGGCCCGGTCGTCGCCCTCCACGAGGAAACAGGTCTTGGGCGCTTGGAGCTTGAGCTTCGCCTGCTTCGCCGCCGCCTTGAACGCCGCCGGATCGGCGGGCACGAAGTCGAGCTGGGCACGGCGGTTCCGCGGAAAGCCCGAGAAGGCCAGCATGTTCACCCCCGCATCCCGGAGCGCGCCGAGTATCCGGGCTCCTTCGCCCGGCTTGTCCGGGACCTGCGCCTTGAAGTACTGAGCGGTCCGAATCGTGTCAGCCATACACACCTCCTTCCCTGCTGTCACAGGGGATGTCCCTCGCCCTGAAGGATGGCCCGAAGCCTTGTCTGGTAATGCCCACTAGGAAATGGAACGGTCGGACGCCAGGCCGTATTGTAGCGCACCGCACGGGGCGCGAGCAAAGGGGCGCCACACCCAGGGTGGCCAGCGCCAGGGATGGGGCGGGCCGGCGGCGCACCGGGGACGGTCGGGGGATTCCCTGACGGGTCGCGCCTCAGCAGCGTACGACGGCGCGGGCCGGCAGCGGTTACGTCAGGGCTGGCAAGAATGAAGGGGCCTTGGTTACCCGCCGAACGGAAACACCGGGGCCACAGACGCCGCCGGACCGACCATATTCGAGAACATCATGGTCGCGGCGATGACCCACTCGATGATGGGCTTGGGGTAGATCCCGAGGAGGAGCGTGCCGGCCAGGCCGATATAGACCACGGCCCGCATCGGCGCCGAGACGGCGAGCGGCGACGGGTCGTGCGGCTCGTTGATGTACATCTTCTTGACCACGACCAGGTAGTAGTACATCGAGATGATGATGTTGACCAGGCCGACGACGATCAGGGTGTACAGTCCCTCCTGGATCGCGGCGAGGAAGATGTAGAGTTTGCCGATGAAGCCGGCGAGCGGCGGCACCCCGGCCAGCGAGAGCAGGAACACGAGCATCGCGAAGGCCAGGAACGGCGACCGGCGATTGAGGCCGTTGTAGTCCTCGATCTCGTCGCTGTGGATCAGGTTTCCGATCGCGATCACGATCGCGA
>CAZTUO010000141.1:5639-8313 GCA_964616355.1 uncultured Nitrospira sp. | reverse complement strand
CGAGCTGCAGGATCGCCGCAGTCGGGTAGCAGCCCGGCGAGCCGACCAGCTTGGCCTGCTTGATCTCTGCCCGGCGCAGCTCGGGGAGCCCATACACCGCCTCCGTGAGCAGCTCGGGGTACGGGTGGGGCGTTCCGTACCAGGCCTCGTACGCCACCGGGTCCTTCAGCCGGTAATCGGCGCTCAGATCCACCACAGGCTTGCCCGCCGCGCGGCAGGCGGCGACCGGTGCGAGCGACTTCGTGTGCGGCAGCGCCAGAAAGACGGCGTCGCTCCGCTCCGCGACGGCTTCGGGGACGAGGGCCTCGAAGGCCTGGGGCATCGCGCCGGCCAGATGGGGAAAGATCGCGGAGACCGCCACCCCGGCGGATTTCTCCGAGGTGACGGCGCTCACGACTAGCCGGGGATGACCGGCCAGCAGCCGGAGCAACTCGCCCCCGACGTAGCCGCTCGCCCCAACGACGGCGACCCTGAGTGGCCCTGTCGAAGTGCCCATGCGCGACGGTCGCTCCTTCGCGGCGCCCCTCCACCGGCCCGCTGCATAAAAAAGGGAAGGCCGTGAGGCCTTCCCTTTCCACGGTCAGGAGATCCCAGACCTCACCGCTTCGAATACTGGAAGCGCTTCCTCGCCCCCTTCTGCCCGTACTTCTTCCGCTCCTTGACCCTGGAATCGCGGGTGAGGAGGCCCTCCTTCTTGAGGCTCTCCCGGAGCGCGGGGTTCATGGTCACGAGGGCGCGTGCGATCGCGTGGCGCAGCGCCCCGGCTTGTCCGGTGGGGCCCCCGCCGCAGAGCGTCGCCCGGACATTGCACTTGCCCGCGAGCCCGGAGACCTCCAAGGGATATTGGATCATGCTGCGGAGCGACGGCCGTGGGAAGTAGTGCTCGAACGGCCGGCCGTTGACGACCAGCTCGCCGGATCCGGGGGCGATCCAGGCCCTCGCGATCGCCGACTTGCGTTTTCCGGTTGCGTATTGCTGCGCCACAGCCATGCTCGTCTTGCGCCTCCTTGCAGCCAGTGAGGGTTCGTGGTCGCTTCGAAACGTTACAACGCGAGGGGGGACGGGCGCTGGGCCCGGTGCGGATGCTCCGGCCCGGCATAGACCCGCAGCTTTTTTGCCATGTGCCGCCCCAGCGAATTCTTCGGCAGCATTCCGCGGATCGCCCGCGTGAGCAGCTCGGTCGGCCGGCGGGCTAGCAGGTGTTCCGCCGTCTCGGACTTGAGCCCTCCGGGGTACCCGGTGTGGGAGATATAGGTCTTGGTCCTGAGCTTGTCCCCTGTGAGCCGGATCTTTTCCGCATTGATGATCACCACGTGGTCGCCGGTGTCCACGTGCGGGGTGAACGTCGGCTTGTGCTTGCCCCGCAATAGGCTCGCCACGCGGGCGGCCAGGCGCCCCAGGGTCTTGCCCTCCGCATCCACGAGGTGCCACTTGCGGGTCACGTCTGCCGGTTTGGCTAGGTAGGTCTTCATGAGGGATCTTGCGCTCCTTGTCAGACTTCGTATTTGCCGGGATTCTTGGCGCCGAGCTTTTCGAGCCAAGCGTCTAGGTTGCCGCCGCGCTGCCGGAGGACCTCCTGCGAGACGTAGATCGGGCTGCGGGTTCGCAGCGCCAGGGCGATCGCGTCGCTCGGCCTGGCATCCACCGTCCGCTCCGAGCCCTGGCAGACCAGGTGGATGGACGCATAATAGGTGTTGTTCCGGACATCCGTGACGACCACGCGCGCCACCTTGATATTTAGATGCTCCGTCAGGTTCTTGAGCAGGTCATGGCTCATCGGCCGCGGGGTGACGATCCCCTCAAGCGCGAGCCGGATGGCATTGCCCTCCGCGGTGCCCACCCAGATCGGTAGGATCTCCGAATGCTGCTCGTCGCGGAGGATCACGATCTGGGTCTCCGTATTGGGATCGGCCAGCACCCCGTGCACCTTCAGCGGGACCAGGTCCGATTTCCCTTCAGGCAGGTCGCTCATGGACGCCACCGTGCCGCGGCCCGAGTGTTCGCGGGCCCCCCGCGCCACGGCCGCCGCGGGGCCGCGTTCCAGGCGTTTCGAACTGACATAGGGGGTTCCGTGGGGCGATGACCGGTGGGCGGGCGTTCCATGCTGTTACTGTTCGTATTTTCCGAAGTCCTCGGGCTTGAGGTTTTCCAGCCACTGGTCGAGCTCCTCAGAGGCCTGCTTCCGGATCACGTCTTCCTTGGCGAAAACCGGGGTGTTGGTCCGCAACGCCAGCGCGATCGCATCGCTCGGCCGGGAGTCCACCGTGTACTCTGCGTCCTCGTACATCAGGTGCAGCTTGGCGTAGTAGGTGTTATCCTTCAGATCGGTGATGACAACGCTGATCAGCTTCGCGTCAACCGCGTCGAGGACCGACTTGATCAGGTCGTGCGTCATGGGCCTGGGCGCCTGAATCCCTTCGAGCGCGAAGCTGATCGCGCTCGCTTCGGCTTTTCCCACCCACACGGGCAGCATCTCCGCGTTATCCTCGTCCTTCAGCACCACGATATACGCGTTGTTATAGGGGTCGAACATCAGGCCCCGGACTTTCATCTGCGTGAGCATGGGAGCACTCCCTCGAGCCCAACTCACCGAAGCAACGTGGCACTCTACCACCGATTTCTGGACCTTGTCAACGAAACCGGCCCGGTCGCTGGCTCGGCGGATAGGTGAGAG
>CAZTUO010000141.1:4028-5628 GCA_964616355.1 uncultured Nitrospira sp. | reverse complement strand
CGCTACTGGACGGGGCGATAGTTCTCCTGGACCTTGGACGTGTCCATCGCTTCGCCCAGATTGAGGAAGGCTCGCATGTGCTTCTTGACGAGCTCACGGCCGGTCTCATCGCCCAGGTTGATCTGGTATTCGTTGATCACCATGACGCGCATATGTTCCCATTGCTTCCAGCAGGCCTTGCAGACCTTCGCTTTGATCTCGGCTTCGAGCTTCCCCATGAAGATGGGATCGGTAATGGCTTCTTCGGCCTTCCCGCACTTCACACACTGGACCGTGGGCATCGCGCTCTCCTTCTGCTCGAGTTGCAAGAGCACTCCAGGGGCGCATTGTAGCACCCGTTTCACTGGAAAGGGAAGGGCGGAGCTCCAGGACGCGCGCGGGGAGGCGCGTGTCTCCGCGCGGACGTTGACGGCCTCGGTGGATCGTGTTAGTAAGGACCCGGGTTCCGAACCCATACTGGCCGGCCGGTCCCCTCGGCCGCCGCGTAGAACAGGCTGCCCGGATGGCGGAACTGGCAGACGCGCCAGACTCAAAATCTGGTTCTCGCAAGAGAGTGGGAGTTCGATCCTCCCTCCGGGCACCAACCCTTCGGGGAGTGGGGGCCGGACCTGCCAGCCACAGGGGGGAGTGGTGCCCGGGCTGACTTGCCACAAGACCCATGGATTTTCGCTTGACATGGCTTGCGGGCTTGTCTATAGTCCCGGCTACCGGCGGTTGAACTCATTCTTCCGGGTGCCCAGGACCAGATTCGATTTGCGGGTGTCCTTTCAGCGGATTATATTACTGTCTAACTTACAAGGAGGCAGCTCATGCGTAAGGTATTTGCGTTGGGAGCAATGATCCTCTTTGCGGGGACCGTCACCGTGGCGGTCGCCCAGGAGCGTCTGCCGCAGCACTCCGGGTTCGGCACCGGGGTAGGTGAGAACGCCGGGGTCGGCTCGCGGTCGCAGGTGTGGGACAGGGCTGCATTCCTAGAGCGGCTCTCGCAGCCGGAGACGCTGTACGGCCGGGTGCTCGCCATTGACGTCCCGGGCCGGAAGATCCACCTGGAGACGGGTGGCAGCTCGCACGATGAAGGCCGGGCGGGTGCCGGGGCGATGTCCTCGATCACGGTCTATATTGACGACAACACCAATATGGACCAGATCAAGGTGATCAACAACGGGGACGACGTCATCGTCCAGGCCGTCGAAGAGACAACCGCGAAGCAGCCCTACGGCACGGGCCGCAAGCTGGTCCGGGAGATCAACGTGCTCCGGGGAAACGAGAAGCTGGCCGGCTTCGGCGGCCTCGGGCAGCGGCCTGATCCGACGACTGAGCGCGGGATCATCACAAACTCGGGCGGCCTGACCGGCGGCGTGCCCGGCATGGTGCTGCCGGGCGAGGTCAAGGAAGCCAAGGGCTTCACGAGCGAGGTCGGCGAGGTGACGGGCGCCGCGCCCTGCTGGCAGTGCGATCCACAGCCCGGGTACTTCCAGGGAACCACGACGAAGACCGATTACGGCGACGCGGAGAAGCCAAATCTGGTGAAGGGCATCGGCGGGTCGCAATAAACGGTCTGTTGAACACCGGGACGCGGGGTGAGGGTTGGCGGGGGCGG
>CAZTUO010000141.1:0-4003 GCA_964616355.1 uncultured Nitrospira sp. | reverse complement strand
CTGTTTCAGGCGCTGCCTGTGCGTGCGCCCTTTCGGGCGAATCAGGATGGGAGAGCGAGCGCGGCTATGGAGACGGAGACGAATTGCGAGGCCACTGGCCGGGCGCTTCAGGCGGATGCTGAGCTGGACCTGCGCGGCGTCATCTGTCCGTACAATTTCGTCAAGACCAAGCTCAAGCTGGAGACCATGGAGCCGGGCCAGATTCTCGCGGTCATCCTCGATGAAGGCGAGCCGATTCGCAACGTGCCGCGGAGCGTGACCGACGACGGACACCTGGTGCTCAGCCAGGAGCGCCACGAGCGGGCGTACCGCGTCATGATCCAGAAGCGCGCCGGGGCCTGACCTTCCTTGCTTGCGTTCCGCGGCGCCTGCCGACGGGACGCCTCCTTCCTTCGATCACTAGCGTGACCGCCTGGGCCACGGCCCCTTGCGGCAGCGCCCCCAGCACGGCTTGGACCGTGCCGCGCTGGATGGCTTCCGACGGCAGCGTCAGGTCGTACGCAACGGCGATGCGGCGGTCGTCGAGCACGCGGGCAAGCGACTGGAGCGTCGCCCGCAGGCGACGGGGGGTCTCGAAGGCCACGAGCGTGCGCGGCTCTCGCGCCACGGCGGCGAGGAACGAGGCCATCCCGCGCCCCGTGCGCGGCACGGGTCCCACGAACACGAAGGAATCCGCGCTGAGGCCCGAGGCGGGGAGCGCCGCGGTGACAGCGGATACGCCCGGAATTGGGACGACCCGGATGCCGGCGGCGAGCGCCTCCGCGACCAGAAACGAGCCGGGGTCACAGAGGAGCGGTGTGCCGGCATCGCAGACGAGGGCGAGACTCTCTCCCGTCTCCAGCCGCCGGATCAGGACTGGCGCCTTCTCTTCCTTGTTGCGGTCCTGATAGCTGGTGAGGGGCGTGTGAATGCCGTACCGGTCGAACAGCGCCCGGGTGGTCTGGGGATCCTCGGCGGCGACCGCGGCGACCTTGGCCAGGATCCGGATCGCCCGGAGCGTCACGTCCTCCGGATTGCCGATCGGCAGGCTCACCAGATAGAGGACACCAGCCATAAGGGCTCCCTTTCTCTTGCACCGTCCTCCGACGGCCCGCATCCTACGCCGCAGCCGCCGTGAAAGTCTAACCAGGGCGGGCTGCGCTTGGCATGCGGCTGTGCTACAATCCACCTCCGCCAGACGGCGGAGAAGCACAGGATGGAAGCGAACGCCCGCATCGGCCCGTTCGGGGAACTGCGGCGGCCGGAATACTCGTTCTGCCCGAAATGCGGAGGCCCGTTACGGCGTCGCGTGCTGAAGCCAGCCGAGCCAGAGCGTCTGGTCTGCAGCGCGTGCGGCTTTGTCTTTTTCCTGGACCCGAAGGTCGCCGTCGGCACGATCGTGCCCATTGAAGGCCGGATCCTGCTGGTTCGCCGCGGGATCGAACCCGCCTACGGCAAGTGGGTCTTTCCGGGCGGGTTTGTGGACCGAGGCGAGCCGCTCGAGGCCGCAGCGGTCCGCGAGACCCGCGAGGAGAGCAACCTGGACGTGCGGGTCACGCGGCTGTTGAACATCTACTCCTATTCGGATCACCCGGTGATCGTCGTCGTGTACGTTGCCGAAGCGGTCGGAGGCCGCACCGGGCCAGGCGACGAAACGCTTGACGCGGGCCTGTTCGCTCCGGAGGCCATTCCCTGGAGCGAGCTGGCCTTCCCCAGCACGGAGCGCGCGCTCCGCGACTTTCTCGGGGAGGCCTGACTCCACCCCTCCCCGCAGGGAACCGGCCCGCCCCGCTACCCTGCTCCGGCCCGCCTTTTCTTGACTCCCTGGCTTTTGCAGGGCTATAATCGCCGAATCCGGACCACGAAATTTTTCTCTGAAAAGTTGCGAGGATAGACGGGGATGTCGGTTGCCTTCTTCATGGCCACGGTGGCGATCTACCTGGTCGGGACCACCTGCTCCCTCGCCTACCTGCTCCGACGGTCCGAGGCACTCTCGAAGGCCCTGTTGCTCCTGACCGGGGCCGGGTTCCTGTGCCACACGATTGCGCTGGCCACTCGGATCATGACGGTGGACCACGTGCCCCTCGCCAGCTTCGACGAGGCGATGTCGTTTTTCTCATGGGCGCTGGTCCTTGTGTTCTTGGTCGTGGGGCTCCGCCACCGCCTGCACGTGCTGGGTTCCTTCATCCTGCCGCTCGCGTTTATCTCGTTGGTCTCCGCCGCCGCCCTTCCGCGGGAAGTCCCGACGCTCGGGCCCGTGCTGAAGACCGTCTGGGTCCACGTCACGTTGAGCATGTTGGGGACGGTCGGGTTCGCCGTCGCGTTCGTGGCGGGCATCATGTACCTGATCCAGGACGGACTGCTGAAATCAAAGCGGTTCAACGTCCTCTACGCCAAGCTCCCCCCGCTGGATCTCCTCGATCGGCTGAACCAACAATCCATCGTGCTGGGGTTTCCCTTCCTGACGCTGGGGATCATCACCGGAGCGATCTCGGCCCAGTTCGCCGGAGGGGCCTACCTCACCTGGAATCCCGAGCAAACCTGGGCGCTGGTCACCTGGGGCTTCTACTTCGTGGTGCTCATGGGACGCATGACCGTGGGGTGGCGGGCCAAGCGCGCCGCCTACCTGACGATCATCGGGTTTGCCGGGGTCGTGCTGACGTTCATCGGGGTCGTGCTGAAACCCCATGGGCCGGTCGCCTGAGGGCCGTGTGCGTCGCCGCGTATGAACATCATCGTCGTGGGGTTGAGCCACAAGACTGCGCCGGTCGAGGTGCGGGAAAAGCTCGCCGTCCCCGAAAGCCGTCTGGGGGAGGCCTTGGGCCGGCTCCGCGCCTATCCCGGGATCCGGGAGGGGGTGCTCCTCTCCACGTGCAATCGGGTCGAGGTGTACGCGGTCGTGGACCGGGCGGAGCAGGGTTACGCCAGCATCCAGGAGTTCCTGGCGGACACGCACCTCTCACTTTCCTCCGAGCAGTTGACGCCGCATCTGTATTGGTACCAGGATGAGCGGGCGATTGGGCACCTGTTCCGCGTCGCCTCCTCCCTCGACTCGATGATCGTCGGGGAGCCCCAGATTCTGGGCCAGCTCAAAGACGCCTTCGAAGTGGCGCTCGCGCACAAGGCGAGCGGCGTGATCCTGAACAAGGTGGTCAAGAAGGCAATCTCGGTCGCCAAGCGAGTCCGGACCGAGACCAAGATCGCCGAGACAGCCGTGTCGGTCAGCTACGCCGCGGTCGAGCTGGCCAAGAAGATCTTCTCCAGCCTGGCCGAGAAAGCCGTCCTGCTGGTGGGTGCCGGGGAGATGGCCAAGCTGGCCGCCCGGCACTTCATCAGCCAGGGGGTCCGGCAGGTCATGATCACGACGCGGGACATGCACAGCGCGGTGGAGCTGGCGAAGCGGTTCAACGGCATGCCGATTCCGTACGATGAGTTCCGGCGGGAGCTGGCGCAGGCCGACATCGTGCTGTGCTCGACTGGCGCCTCTCACTACCTCATTCGTGCCGAGGACGTCCAGCGGGCGGTGTGGCAACGGATGAACCGCCCGATCTTCCTGATTGACATCTCGGTGCCCCGCAACATTGATCCAGCCGTCAAGGACATTGACAACGCGTTTCTCTTCGATATTGACGACCTGCAGCTCAGGGTCGAGCAGAACCGCGAGGAACGCATGCGGGAGGCGGGCCGCGCCGAGCGGATGATCGAGGAGGACGTAAAGGTGATGCTCCAGTGGCTGAAGTCGCTGGAGGTCACGCCGACGATCGTGGCCTTGCGGCGGCGGGCCGAGGAAATCCGGCGGGCCGAGGTGGACAAGGCGCTCGGCCGTCTCGGGACCCTCTCGCCACAGGAGCGCGGTCTCATCGAGCACCTGGCCTCCTCGATCGTGAACAAGCTGCTCCACGGTCCGCTGGTGACCCTCAAAGCGGAAGCCCACTCGGACGGAGGCGCGATGTTTGTCGAGGCGGCGCGCCGGTTCTTCGGCTTGGATGAGCCGGGTCTGCGTGCCCAGCCGGGCGTGCCGGCG
>CAZTUO010000140.1:0-8358 GCA_964616355.1 uncultured Nitrospira sp. | reverse complement strand
GCCCGGCCGATCCCCCGCGAGGAGCCCGTGATCACGACCACCCTGTCCCGCAGGGCCCCGGGCGCTGCCTCGGCGGGCGGCATCGCTTCGGTCATGCTCAGCTCTTCGGTCCGGATTCGCACGCTCGTTCGAGGAGCGAGGCGGCCAGGCGCTCCCGACCCGTCGCGGCCGCCCGTCTGGCGAGCGCCCGCGCCCGCCTCCGCTCCTCCCCATCCGGCACAGGGCCCGCACGGCGGCCCGTATTGTCTCAGGGCGCAGGTCCTGCGGCAAGAGCATCCGACCCACGCCCGCATGGACGAACCGGGCCGCGTTGCTCCGCTGCTCGGCGCCAAGCGGGACGATGAGGCTGGGCACGCCGAACTGCAGCGCCTTCATCAAGGTGTTCGCGCCGCCGTGGCAGACGAGCGCATCGAGTTGCGGGAAAAGGTCGAGGTGGGGCACCAGTCGCCGGACCAGAACCCGGCTCGTTCGGGCGGAAGCTGGCTCGGCCCGGAGGGTGGCGGGATCCAGATGGCCTGTCGCGACGAGCAGGCGAATCGGTTCATCCCCCGTCTCCTCTCCCAGGGCCTCGACGAGCTGGCGGAGCAGGAACCCGGCCCGGCTGAAGGTCAGCCCGAGCGTGACATGGACGAGGGGCTCCAGCGCCCGCTCTTCGATCAAGCGGGTCGCCTCCTCGTCGAGCGAGCCGGGTTGCTCGCCCGCGCCGATGAGCGGGCCGACATAGTGGATCCGCGCGGCGAGGCTGGCGGGCAGGGGGAAGTCGCATTCCGGAAGCGACCCCACGATCCCCAGGCGGCCGAGGCGCCGATACGCCTCCCACGGGTCCCGGACGAGCTGGCCGGCCCTGCGCCAGAGCCGACGCACCGGACGGTACAGCGCGCGATTCTCGCGGCACACGGCGTGCTTGAGCCAGTGGTACCGAGCGCGGGCCGACCACGAGGCGGTGTAGGGCCAGTGGCTTCCAAAGGGTGGCCAGCCGGTCGGAGCGAAGGGCACCGTGAGCCCGAACACCGCCGCCCAGGGTACCCCGGCCGCCTCCGCCGCCGGCGGGCCGCCCAGCAAGGTATAGTCGAACACGGCCAAGTCGGGAGGGCCGTCGGCCGCCCAGGCCGCGCGCAGGTCCGCGGCGACCCGCTCGGCACCGTCGAAGAACCGTGAGGCAATGGCGCCGGATCGGTCTCGTAGGGCATCTCGCCCTCCAGACCCTTCGGCCCCCCCACCCAAGCTTTCATCATCCTCCGCCCAGCTCGGACCGATGGGGACAAAGGCCGCGCGCGCCTCCTCAGGCAGCCGATCCTTGAAGGACGGGGCGGTCCCCACGAGAACCCGATGGCCCCGGCGCCGCAGCTCGGCCGCAAGCGGACTCATCCGCGACCAGTGTCCGGGACCCGGCTGAAAGGCGAGCAGGAAGGTCAACGGAGACGCCATGACTTCCCGCGGCGGGCTACTCCTTCTCGATCGCGGCGCGTTTGGCCAGCCGCCGGGCCAGCCGGACCATCGCGCGCGAGCGGTCGCCCGGACTCAGGAGCACGTGCAGCACGTGCAGGTGCTGCGCGTCGGCCATCGCGGCCGCCAGGGCCCGCACGAACTCCCCATGGGTCTCCACGCGGTGGCCGATCCCGCCGCCGATCAGCTCGCAGACCTTCTCGTACCGCCACTCGTGCACGTCGTTGAACGCGCCGTCCAGCATCTCCCGTTCGGTCGAGTAGCCGTGGTTGTTCAGGACGATCACGATGGGCGCGACGCCGTAGCGCAGGCAGGTGGACAGCTCCGTGCCGGTCATCTGGAAGGCCCCGTCGCCGACCAGCGCGATCGGCCGGAGCGTCGGGTCCGCCAGCGCCGCTCCGATCGCCCCGGGCACCGCGAAGCCCATCGAGGCGTAGTAGGCGGGCGAGAGGAACTCCGCGCTCTTGTGCACTCGCAGGTCGGCGGCGGCGAACAGGGCCTCGCCCACGTCAGCGATCACGACGGTCTTCTCGTTCAGGGCGTCGTCGAGGGCAGCGAAGAGGCCGGCCAGGGTCACGGGGGCGGCTGCCGCCGGCGCGGACAAGGCGAGCGGCTCCGGCGCCGGCAGCGGGCGCGGCGGGAAGGAGGGCATCGGCGCGGCGGCGAGCGCCCGGACGAAGTCCTCGAACCGGACCTGATCGTAGCGGTGGTGCTTGATCACGATGGCGTCGGCGGTGGCGTGGATGGTGCGGCCCTGCGCCAGCAGCGTCGAGTGGACGCCGACGTCGTCAATGTCCGTGAGGATCGAGCCGAGCATGAGCAGGCAGTCCGCCTGGTCCACGAACTCCTGCACCTCCTCGCGCCCGATCAGCCCGCCGTAGACTCCGATGTAGAGCGGATGGTCCTCCCGGATCACGGACTTCCCGAGCAGCGTGGTCGCGACGGGCACCTGCATCCGTTCGACCAGCCGCGCGAGGTCGCCCTGGAGCCCGAAGCGGTGCACCTCCGCGCCGGCCAGCACCACCGGCCGGTCCGACATCGCGAGCATCTCCCGCACCTCTGTGACCGCCTCGGTGAGCGCCGCCTCGTCGCTCCGCTCGCTCTCCGGCGGGGGCGGGCACGGCGTGAGCCGGACCGGAGCGTGCACGAGGTCGCGCGGGATCTCGATATAGACGGGACGCTTGTAGCGCAGGAGGGCGGCCAGCGCCCGTTCGACCTCCCGCTGGGCGGTCAGGGGGTCGTCCAGCACGACCGCCGCGACCGTGACGTTCTCGAACACGGCCCGCTGGGTCGAAAAGTCGCGGACCATGTGGTGGAGGAGGGGATTGCGCACCCGCTCGGCCAGGCCCGGGGAGCCCGAGAGCAGGACGACGGGCGAGCGCTCGGCGTAGGCGCAGGCGACAGCGTTCACGATGTTCAGGCCGCCGACGCAATAGGTCACGCAGGCGGCGCCCACCCCGTGGACCCGCGCGTAGGCGTCGGCCGCAAATCCCGCCGCGTCCTCCCGGGTCGTTCCGATATGCTTGATGGGGGACTGTTCGATCAGCTTGAACAGGCTGAGCACGTAGTCCCCTGGAATGCCGAAGATGTGGCGCAGGCCGATCTCGTAGAGCCGGTCGAGCACCAAGGAGCCGATCGTGGTCTGGGTCGTCATGGCGCCTCCGTGGGAAAGAGTCGCTTCTTTTTATCCCCGCACTGGCCTCCCTGTCCAGTTGGTCGGGCGCCCCAGTGCTTTGACGCGGCCCGGTGATCGTGCTAAGAACGGCGGCGCGATGGACCGTCCCGATGGCCAGGCCGGCGTGCCCCCCCAAGCTGGCGAAGCCCCCATTGTCTCGGCCGCTGCGTCGTCACCCGAGATCACCGTCAAGGCGATCCTGCTCTCCGTCATCCTCGCCGCGGGGCTCGCTGCCGCGAACGCCTACCTGGGACTCTTCGCCGGCATGACCGTGTCGGCCTCGATCCCGGCGGCCGTCGCCGCCCTCGCGATCCTGCGCCTGTTCCGCCGCGCGAACATCCTGGAGAACAACATCGTCCAGACGGCGGCCTCCTCGGGCGAGGCCCTGGCAGCCGGCGTGATCTTCACGATTCCGGCGCTCACGCTCATCGGCGCCTGGCCCGCCTTCGACTACTGGCGGACGACCGCTATCGCCGTCGTCGGCGGCTTGCTGGGCGTCCTGTTCACGATCCCGCTCCGCCGCGCGCTGATCCTCGGGGCCCGCCTGCAGTTTCCTGAAGGGGTGGCGACGGCGGCGGTCCTCAAGGCCGGCTGGAGCCGACCGGCCGATCCAGGCCAGGCGGGCGCCGCGCGGGCGGGCCTGCGCACCCTGCTCGGCGGGGCGCTGGCCGGCGGCGCGACCAAGCTCGGCGAAACCGGCCTGCGGCTGTGGGCGGAAGCCTGGGAAGGGACAGCCGCGTGGGGGAGTGCGATCTTCTATGCGGGCGTCAACCTCTCGCCAGCGCTGCTGGCGGTCGGGTTCATCATCGGGCTCAAGACGGCACTCGTGGTTGTTCTCGGCGGCATGATCGGCTGGGGAGTGCTGCTGCCGGCTGCCGCGGTGCTGACCGAACGCCCGCCAGGGGCGACGGGGCTCGACACGGCGCGGGCCCTCTGGAGCGGCCAGATCCGGTTCGTCGGCATCGGCGCCATGCTGGTCGGCGGACTCTGGACGCTGCTGCAGCTTCGCGGGCCGATCCGGGCGAGCCTCCAGCGCCTGCTGGAAGCCGCGCGGGCGGACGCGCGCGAACCGGGCTCGGGGGCGCTGCCGCGCACCGAACGGGACGCGTCGCTCCCGTGGATCGTCGGGCCGTTCCTGCTCTCGCTCATCCCCATGGGGCTCATCTATCATGACGCGGTGGGCGAGCTAGCCGTCGCGGTGGGCATGACGCTGGTCATGGCGGTGGCCGCCTTTCTCTTCTCCTCCGTCGCCGCCTACATGGCGGGGCTCGTGGGCAGCTCCAGCAATCCCGTCTCGGGCGTCACGATCGCGACCCTCATGCTCGCGTCCCTGCTGCTCGTCCTGGTCATGGGGCGCGGCCACCCGGGCGGCCCGGCCGCGGCGCTCCTGATCGGCGCGGTCGTCTGTTGCGCCGCCGCGATGGGCGGCGACAACCTCCAGGACCTCAAGACCGGCCACCTGGTCGGGGCCACCCCCTGGAAGCAGCAGGTCATGCAGGTCGTCGGAGTGGTCGCGGGCGCCCTCGTCATCGCACCGGTCCTGGCGCTCCTGCAGGCCAAGTACGGCATCGGGGAGGTCACGCCCGCCCATCCCCACCCCCTGAGCGCGCCGCAGGCGACGCTCATGGCCAGCCTGGCCCAGGGGGTGTTCGGCCGGAGCGTCCCCTGGGACCTCGTGGGCCTTGGCGCGCTCATCGGCACCGCGGTGATTCTGGCGGACCGGCGGCTGGAGGCGACCGGCGCCGCCTTTCGCCTGCCGGTCCTTGGGGTCGCGCTCGGCATCTATCTCCCATTGAAATTGTCGGCGGCGATTGTGCTCGGCGGGTGCATCGCGGCGCTGGCCCGACGGAGAGCCTCGGCCGGCGGCGGGGAGGCCAATGGCGGCCTGCTCGTCGCAGCCGGATTGGTGACGGGGGAAGCCTTGATGGGGATCCTGCTCGCCGTGCCCCTGGCGCTGGCAGGAACCTGGCCGGCGCTCGGCGCCGACCCGTTCGCGCTCTTCGAGGAGCCGCCGCTCGGGGCGTGGCCCGGCGTCGTGGCGCTCGCCGGCGTCGCCGGGCTGTTGTATCGAACGGCTCGACGCAGCTGAGCGGGGCGACGCGCGGGGAACGCTGCACGGCGGTGGTCAATCGGCCGGCGGGTCGAAGTTCCCCGGCCGCCGATTCTGCCAGGGCAGCGGCGCCGTCCGGGCCTGCTTGAGCAGGCTGCGGAGGCTCACCTCGGCCGCGCGGATCAGCTTCTCGTCCTCCGATGCCAGCAAGGCGGTCAAGAGGACATAGAGTCCCCGGCTCTGTCGGCCCGCGGCCAAGATCCGCTCCATCACCGGATCGGGAGAACTCGCGGGCGGCCGCTCGCCGGGCGACCCGTCCGGCTCGGAAAAGAGCAGGTCGAGTTGCTGCGGATCACCGAACAGCCAGGAGACCGGCACGCCCAGGGCCGCCGCCAGCGACTCGAGCGTCGTGACGGAGGGGTCAGCCTCGCCGGCTTCGATCGCCTCGAGCGAGCCCGGAGCGAGGTGGGCCTTCGCGGCGAGCGTGGCGACCGTCTGGTTGCGCGAGAGCCGCCAGGCCCGGATGTGGTCCCCGATGGGCATGCCGGGATGATACTGAATCGCCCGTCGCCGCCGCAACGGGCGCCCGGCGGTCGGCCGGGCCGCCGCCTTGACAGCGGCCGCCGGGACCGGTACTGGTG
Organism: uncultured Nitrospira sp.; assembly: GCA_964616355.1. GTDB lineage: Bacteria > Nitrospirota > Nitrospiria > Nitrospirales > Nitrospiraceae > CAZTUO01. The sequence continues at coordinate 2,546 of CAZTUO010000140.1, read as the reverse complement.
AGCCCGATGCCGACGTATCGCCCTCTGCCCGCCGCGCGCGCCGCGGCGATCCGCGATCTCCTGCAGAATCGGAAGGCCCGGGAGGCCGAGCGCGCCTTCGTCCTGGAGAGCGTGAAGCCCATCCTCGAGTTAGTGCGGGGCCGCAGCCCGGCCCTCCGGATGCTCGTCGCGACCCCCTCGTTCCTCGAGCGGGCCGCGCCAGCCACCCGGGCCCTCCTGGAGCAGGCCGCGCCCCTGGTGTTTCTCTGCCGCGCGCGTCTGTTCGAGAAGCTCTCCGACCTCGCCACGGCACCGGGCCTGCTGGCCGTCGTCCGCAAGCCGGATTGGGACGAGGCCCGGATCTTCGCGCGACACCGGCTCTTTGGGCTCTACGGAGAATCCCTGCAGGACCCGACCAACGTAGGCGCGATTGTCCGCACGGCCCTGGCCTTCGAGCTCGACGCCCTGTGGCTCTCGCCCGACTCCGCCGATCCCTTCGCCCCCAAGGTCGTCCGGGCCACCGCAGGCGCCGTGCTCAAGCTGCCGATCTTCACGGTCGCCGACCCGTCCGTGTTCACAGCTCAGGCCTGTACGCTCTTGGCCAGCATGCCGACCGGGAAAGCCGGCCGGAACCTCCGCGACCTCGCCGAGCTCCCGGCCCGCGCGATCATTGCGCTCGGCAACGAGAGCCGCGGCCTCTCGTCAGCGGTCCTCAAGGGGGCTGCGATCCGGTTCTCCATTCCGGTGAGCCCGACGGTGGACTCGCTCAACGTCGCCGCCGCCGCGGCGATCGCGCTCTTCCACTTCAGCGGGCTCCGCTGATCCGCGGGAGGCTCACCAACAGACGGCCGCTGACCTTCCCCACCCCAGCCGAGCGTCGCGACATCGAACGGGTCTGCCCTTCTTGAGAGTAGCTCTGTGCATGTAGGGTATAAATTGTACGCCGTTCGGCGTATTCACAGCCGTCGGGCGGTCCCTATACTAGCCCGTAGCTGGTTGCCCTGGCTCGCCCGGCAGCGGCCAAGCCAGGGTCCCGTATCTGGCCTGCCCCCACGCAGGGCAATTCGCGCGAGGAGGTGCTCCATGCGAAGAGAAGCCACCATCAGCTCGCTGGTACTCCTGATCGTCGGCGTGGCCGTCTCCGCCTGCACGCAGGCCATCAGGGCCGACTCGTCCAACCCGATCAAGACCGTGGCGGTGCTCCCGCTGGTCAACAACTCGGAGAACGTGGACGGCCCCGTGTACGTGCGTGCGCTGATCGCGGCCGAGCTGGATAAGCACCAGTACGCCGTCAAGCCACTCGACGAGGTGGACCGGATCCTGAAGGATCAGATGGGCGTGACGCTCGGCAAGCAGCTCGATATGACGACGGCGCAGAAGCTCGGGGAGGCGCTCGGCGTGGACGGCGTGCTCTACGGGTCGCTGGACGAGTTCAACCACCTCATGACCGGGATGTACAACGAGAAGCGCGTCCGCGTCCGGGCCAAGCTGATGAACTGCAAGACCGGCCAGACGGTCTGGAGGAACGGGATCGGGGTCAAGAACGTCCTGGCCGTCGGCAAGGCCGGTGCGGCCACCACCGTAGTCAAGGGGGTGGTGGAGGCCAAGGCCGCGGGGGATGACCTGCCGGCGTTGTTCGGCGAGCCCATCGCCGCGCCCTGGTTCCAGTTGCCCGCCCTCGTCGCTGGGAAAGACAGTCCCGAGGACTATGCGAAGGGCCTCGGGGCCGCGGTCGGCGAAAAGATCCTCACCACTACAGCCAAGGCCCCCCTGCCGATCGAATCGAACGCCGCGGTCAGCATTCTCTTGAATGGGTCCTGGCACGACGGGAATCCTCTGCACCAGCCCCAGCGGGTGGGAGACGGGAGGGCGATTCCGCCGGGACCGGGCAAATGAGGGGGAGATCGACCCGGGACCGGCACGCGCTCGATGGGGACGGCATGGTGTTGTGCAACCCGCGTGACAAGGAAGCGGCGCATCGGGCCGAAACGGAGGGGATCGCCACGGACAATCGTGCCGCGGTGACGTGCCGGAACTGCTTGTCGTTGCTGTACCGGCTTTCTCGCGCTCCTGGTGCAGATGCTCCGGACCGGAGAGCAGGCCGAGCATGTGTCCCAGATGATGGGTCAAGGCAGCCGAGTACTTCGAGCAGGAGGCCAAGGCCGCCGCGCGCCGATCCCAGCCGGGATGATCAGGCCGCAGTCAGGGACGCCGGCGAGGTAGGCCTTGCCAAGGAGCGGACTTGTGTCTTGCTTTCTCTGCCGAGCCATTCTACACTGCGACCCGACTACGGAGCTGTTCGTGGACCCCAAATCGCTTGCCCAGATCCAGCAGATTGTCACCACCGCGACGACGGAGCTTCGGCAAGAGATGGCCGGGCTTCGGCAAGAGATGGCGGGCAATACGGCGAGCCTGCGGCAGGAGATAGCAGACAATACGGCGAGCCTGCGGCAAGAGATGGCCGCGCTGGAAACCAGGCTCGATGGGAAGATTTCTGCGGTTCGGGCTGACCTGACCGAGAAAGTGGAAGCGGTTCGGGCTGGCCTGACCGAGAAAGTGGAAGCGGT
>CAZTUO010000139.1:5826-8487 GCA_964616355.1 uncultured Nitrospira sp. | reverse complement strand
CTCCCCGAGCGCGTCGTAGAGCACCGCCTGGCCGGGCAGCGCCGCCAGCACCGCTGGCGCCAGGTGGCGCCGCACCCGCGCGGCGGCCGCGCCGCGCGCCAGCGCCGCGGGCAGTACGTACCGCTCCGCCTCGCCGTCGGTGTAGGCGGCCTCGATCACGAAGAGCCACGCCTCGACCCGCCTGGTCGGCCACGCCACCCGGTCCACGATCCGGACCTCCCGGACCGTCCGCGCCTTGCCCCCGAACCAGCGGCGGGTCGCCAGGCCGGCGGGCAGGGCCGTCCGGAGCGCCGCCTCGAGCCCTCCGGCCCCTGCGGGCGTCTTCCTGTCGGTTGTCGTCGGATTGGCCATGCAGCCTCGCGCCGCTCCCCGCCTAGAGAAAGTACTCGAAGGCCCGCTCCGTGCGGAGCCGGCGGCGCAGGCAGAAGATATGCGCCGGGAGGCTCCCCGGCACCAGCTCCACGTAGTTCCGCGAAGCGCTCCACAGAACGCGCGTCCCGCTCAGCAGGTCCTCCATGAGATAAGGCTCCCGCTCGTCGAGCCCCAGCTCGCGCAGGGGCAGCTCCACCCAGCCCCCCTGCCGATGGTGCGGATCCAGGTTGACGAGGACGACGATGACGTTCGCCAGGTCCTCCGTCCGCTTGCTGTAAGCCAGGATAGCCTCGTTCTCGCTTGGGTGGAACCGCAGGCTCCGATCCTGCTGCAGGGCGGGGTTCTCCCGCCGGATACGGTTCACCCGCGCGATCAGCTCGCGGAGGCTGTCCGGCCGCTCGAGGTCCCACTGCCGGATCTGGTACTTTTCCGAGTCCAGGTATTCCTCGCTGCCCGACTCGCGCGCGCGGGCCTCGCACAGCTCGAAGGCCGGCCCGTAGATCCCGTAGCTCGCGCCGAGCGTCGCCGCGAGGATGAGCCGCACCATGAACGCCGGGCGGCCGCCGACCTGGAGGTACTCGGTCAGGATGTCCGGCGTGTTGGGCCAGAGGTTGGGCCGGAAATATTCGCGCGCCTCCGACTGCGTCAGCTCCGTGAAGTACTCGATCAGCTCGCGCTTCGTATTGCGCCAGGCGAAGTACGTATAGGACTGGTTGAAACTCACCTTGGCCAGGTGATGCTGGACCTTGGGCCGCGTGAAAGCCTCCGAGAGAAACAGCACGTCAGGGTGCTCCCGCGTGATCTCGGCGATGAGCCATTCCCAGAAGCGCAGGGGCTTCGTGTGGGGATTGTCCACCCGGAAGAGGCGCACCCCCTGCTCGATCCAGAAGCGGACGACGTCCCGGAGTTCTTCCCAGAGGGCTCGCCAGGCTTCGCATTCGAAGTCCAGCGGGTAGATGTCCTGATAGCGCTTGGGCGGGTTTTCCGCGTACCGCACGGTCCCGTCCGGCCGGTGGCAGAACCACTCGGGGTGCTCCTTCACGTAGGGGTGGTCCGGCGAGCATTGGAACGCCAGGTCCAGCGCGATCTCGAGGCCGTGACGCCGGGCCTGCGCGACGAGTCGGCGGAAGTCCTCCAGCGTACCGAGTGCTGGATGGACGGCCTGGTGGCCACCCGCCTCCGACCCGATGGCCCAGGGGCTGCCTGGATCCTCCGGCCCCGCGCCCGGCCGGTTGTTGGGCCCCCGGCGTTCGGTGCGCCCGATCGGATGGATGGGGGGCAGGTACAGCACGTCGAAGCCCATGGCCGCGACGTACGGCAGCCGCGCCTCGCAGTCCCGGAACGTCCCGTGCCGGCCCGGCGTCGCGGCGCAGGACCGCGGGAACAGCTCGTACCAGGCGCTGAACCGCGCCTGCTCGCGGTCCACGATCACCTCCAGTTCTTTCTCGTAGGCCGTCGCGAACCGCCGGTCCGCGTGCCGGGCCATCAGCGCCCCCAGCTCCTCGCTCACCGCCAGCCGCAGGCCCGCCGCCTCGGATCCCGGCCCGGCGCCGAGCGCCTCCGCCCAGCCCCGCAGCCGCTCGGCCCCGTCACCATCCCCACCATCGGCGGCCCGCCGGGCGGCCTCCTCGAGCAGCCGTGCGCCGACCTGCAGCTCGATCGCGAGGGCCTGGCCGGCCGCCGCTCGCTTGACCAGGTCCCGCCGCCAGGTCTTGAACCGATCCACCCAGGCCAGGAGCGTGTAGCGGTAGCGCCCCAGCGCCGTGACCGGAAAGGAGCCCCGCCAGCGGTCGTGGCCCACCGGCTCGAGCGGTGTCTCCGCCCACACCGGCTCCTCCTCGTGGCGGGAACGCAGGACCGCCGCCAGCTCGTCGTGGCCGTCCGCGAAGATGTCCGCCTCGACCACGACCGTCTCGCCGATCGTCCGCTTGATGGGAACCCGCCCGCAGTCCAGTTCGGGGCTGACGCCGGTGAGGACGACCCGTTGCCGGCCCTCGCGCCCGTCCATCGTCGCTGCGCCTCTTCCCTCCCCCATCTTCGCCCACTCTCCTAGCAGAGGGACGCACGCTTGCGCAAGCCAGCCCGCTCCAGGGCCAGGCCGGCGGCTTGCCCAACCGCGCCGAGTTGCGCTACGGTGAGGGGCAGGCTGCGGAGACAACGGGGAGGTTCGATGGCCCAGCGGGCGCAGCGACCCTTCACCTTCATCGAGTGCAGCGAGCTCCGGGAGCTGCTGGGCCGGCAGGCTTGGGACGAGCGCGAGCTGGCCGAGGTCCTGGAGGACGCGCCGCT
>CAZTUO010000139.1:0-5813 GCA_964616355.1 uncultured Nitrospira sp. | reverse complement strand
GTACTATCACACGCACAGCTACGTGCTCCGGCACAGCCACCTCGCCATGGCCTACCCGAACGACTTCGCGGACTGGGTCGCGACCCAGGTCCGGGACCGGGCGCTCGCCGAACGGCTGGCCGCGGTGGATCCCTTCGACATGAGCGGGCTCGAGGCGCTCCGCGAGGAGCTGATCTCGATCGTTGACGACCACCTGTCCCGCATGGCCGTCGTGCCGCGGGTCATGTTCGGGGAGCCGTTCCACTTCAAGCAGTCCCGGATTCTCGAGGTGCCCACGGCCCGCGACGTCTGGACGCTCCAGGACTTCCGCGACGCGATCGCCGACATCGAGGCGAGCGCGCTCTACTACCACATGTTCGAGGCGCGGGTCCGGCTGGGCCGGCCGGACAACGACTTCTCCCTGTGGGTCCGGGAGGGCCTGGGGGTGCCGGAGCTGGCGGACCAGATCCGGAAAATCAACCCCTACCTCGGCAGCCTGGAGCGGCTCCGGTCCAGGCTGCTAGAGTTGTGCGACGAGTTTCTGGCCCGGCCCCAGGCCAGCGCCTGACGCGAGGACCAGCCGTGCCGACGCACGACGGGCTCTGGTACAAGGACGCGGTCTTCTACGAGCTCCACGTCAAGGCCTTCTACGACGGCAACGCCGACGGCGTCGGCGACTTCCGCGGGCTCACCGAGAAGCTCGACTACCTCGAGTGGCTGGGCGTGGACTGCCTCTGGCTGCTGCCCTTCTTCCCCTCGCCGCTCCGGGACGACGGCTACGACATCGCCGCCTACGACAACGTCGCCCCCACGTACGGCACGCTCCAGGACTTCCGGACGTTCCTCGAGCAGGCGCACCGCCGCGGCATCCGCGTGATCGCGGACCTGGTCCTCAACCACACCTCCGACCAGCATCCCTGGTTCCAGGAGGCGCGCTCCTCCCCGCAGTCGCCCCGGCGCGACTACTACGTCTGGAGCGACACGGACCGGCGCTACGCCAAGGCCCGCGTCATCTTCATTGACACCGAGAAGTCCAACTGGACCTGGGACCCCGTGGCCCAGGCCTACTACTGGCACCGGTTCTTCAGCCACCAGCCCGACCTCAACTACGACAACCCCGAGGTCCGGCGGGCCATGCTGGACATCATGACGTTCTGGCTGGACCAGGGGCTCGACGGGTTCCGCTGCGATGCCGTGCCCTACCTGTTCGAGCGGGAGGGGACGAGCTGCGAGAATCTCCCGGAGACCCACGCGTACCTCAAAGAGGTCCGCCGGCGGCTGGACGAGGGATACCCCGGCCGCATCCTGCTCGCTGAGGCCAACCAGTGGCCCGCCGACGTGCGGCCCTATTTCGGCGAGGGGGACGAGGTCCACATGGCCTTCCACTTTCCGCTCATGCCCCGGCTCTTCATGGCGGTCCGCAGCGGGGACCGGCAGCCGATCGTGGACATCTTCACGCACACGCCACCGATCCCGCCGGCCTGCCAGTGGGGCCTGTTCCTCCGGAACCACGACGAGCTGACGCTGGAGATGTGCACGGGCGAGGAGCGGGACTTCATGTACTACGCCTACGCGCGGGACCCGGGGGCACGCCGCAACATCGGCATCGCGCGCCGGCTGGCCCCGCTGCTGGAGAACGACCGGCGGAAGATCGAGCTCCTGACCAGCCTGCTGTTCACGCTTCCGGGCAGCCCGATCCTCTACTACGGGGACGAGATCGGCATGGGGGACAACCTCCACCTCGGCGACCGGAACGGCGTCCGCACCCCCATGCAGTGGTCCGGGGATCGGAACGCGGGGTTCTCGAAGGCGGACCCTGCGCAGCTCTACCTGCCGCTGATCAGCGATCCCGTGTTCGGGTACCAGGCGCGCAACGTGGAGGCCCAGATCCAGGCGCCGCACTCGCTCCTCCACTGGACCCGCGGGCTGATCGCCGCCCGCAAGCGGCACCTGGCGTTTGGGCGCGGCTCGATCGAGTTCCTCCGCCCGGCCAACGAGCGGATCCTGGCCTTCCTGCGCGCGCACGAGGGCGAGGTGGTCCTGCTCGTGCACAACCTGGCAGGCTCGGCCGAGCCCGTGGAGCTGGACCTGCGGCGCTTCCGCGGCGCCGTGCCGGTCGAGCTGCTCGGCGGGTCGCGATTTCCGCCGATCACGGACCGCCCCTACGTCCTGAGCCTGGCGCCTTACGGCTACCTGTGGTTCCTGCTTCAGCCGGGCGGGCCGGCCCCGAAGGGGTACGGCATCGAAGGCTCGGTGCTCTGATGCGAGAGGCCCCCGCATGACCACCGACCTGGACGAGTACCGGCGCGTCGCGCCGAAGGGGACGGTGGAGTTCCTCCGTCGCCTCGGCGAACTCGTCAAGGGACGGTCCGTCGTCCACGTGAGCGCGACCCGGTACGGCGCAGACTCGGCCGAGGTGCTCCGCCGGCTCGTCCCGATGGCCCAGACGCTCGGGGTGGAAACCCGCTGGGAGGTCATCACGGGCGTCCAGGAGTTCTTCGCCGTGACGCGGCGGCTGGCCAACGCGCTGCAGGGGCAGGAGGAGACGCCCACCGACGAGATGGTGCAGACCTATCTGGAGGTGACCCGACGCAACGCGCGGGCGCTCGCGCTGGAGGCCGACCTGGTCATGGTCCACGACCACGAGCCGGCCGCGCTGGTCGAGTACCGGACGCAGGGGAAATGGGTCTGGCGCTGTCACACCGGCGTCGTCCAGCCCCAGCGGCGGGCCTGGAGCTTCCTCCGGCGGTTCCTCGTCAACTACGACGCGGCCGTCTTTTCGCTTCCCCAGCACGCGCAGCGGCTGCCGATCCCGCAGTTCCTCGTGTACCCGGCGATCGATCCCCTCAGCGACAAGAACCGGGAGCTGACGCGACAGGAGGTGGCCCGCGCCCTTGCGGCGCTCGGGGTCCCGAAGGACAAGCCGATCCTGCTGCAGGTCTCCCGCTACGACCGGTTCAAGGATCCGGTCGGGATCATCCGGGCCTACCGGCTCGTCAAGAAGCACCAGGACTGCCGGCTCGTGCTGGCCGGCAGCGGCGTCGCGCACGACCCGGAGGGCGAGGCCGTCCTGGCGCAGTGCCAGGAGGCGGCCGGCCGCGACCCGGACGTGCACCTGCTCCAGTTGCCGCCCGAAGCCGATCTGGAGATCAACGCGCTCCAGCGCGCCGCCACGATCGTGCTCCAGAAATCCGTCAAGGGCGGGTTCGGGCTCACGGTCGCCGAGGCGATGTGGAAGGGCAAGCCGGTGATCGGCGGGACCGCCGACGGGCTCGCCGTCCAGGTCCTCGAGGACGCGACCGGCTATATCGTGCACTCCGTCGAGGGGGCGGCCTTCCGCATCCGCTACCTCCTCAGCAACCCCGCGGTCATCGCCCGGATGGGCGCCGCGGCCCGCGAGCATGTCCGGCGGAACTTCCTGATCACCCGGCAACTGGCGGACTACCTGACGCTGCTCAAGCTGCTGGCGACGTGAGCGCCGATTGGCGACAGGGGCTCGCGCCCGCAGAGGATTGGCTGCCCGAGGACACCCGCGAACGGCTCGGCGCGCTCGGCGCCGCGGATCTCCTCGTGGGGATCGCCACCCACAACGACGCCGGGACCGTGGCCGGCCTCATCGAGGCGGTCACGGCCGGCCTCGCCAAGGCCTATCCCGACGCGCGCGCGGTCCTCGTCAACTCCGACGGCGGCTCGCAGGACGACACCCCCCGGCTGGTCGAGGAAGCGGCCGGACCGCACGTCCCGGTGCTGCGGGTCCGCCATACCCCCTCCTCCCTCCAGTCCCGGGTCCTGCCGTATCACGGGGTCCCGGGCCGCGAGCGGGCGTGGCGGACCGTCTTCGCGGTCGCCGCGGCGCTCGGCGCGCGCGCCTGTCTGGTCGTGGACGGCGACCTGCGCTCCCTCACACCCGACTGGATCGGCGCGCTGCTGAGACCGGTTCTCGAGGAGCACCTCGATCTCATCGTCCCGCTGTACCGCCGCCACAAGTACGAGGGCAGCCTCACGGCCAGCCTCCTCTACCCGCTGACGCGCGCGCTCTACGGCCAGCGCGTGCGCCCGGCCGTCGGCGGCGCCTTCGGGCTCTCGGGCCGGTTCCTCCGCGCCGCGCTCGCCAAGGACCTCTGGGAGCAGGACGTGGCGCGGGCGGGGCTGGACCTCTGGCTGACCACGATGGCGGCGGCCGAAGGGTTCGCCCTCGGCCACGTCCCCCTGGGCGCGAAGGTGCATGCCGCGAAGGGGGCCGAGCCGGACCTGTCCGCCACCGTCGTGCAGGTGGTCGGGACCGTCTTCCGGCTCATGGAGGACTACGAAGCCGTCTGGCCAGGGATCGGCGGCTCCGCACCCGTCCCCTGCTTCGGCGCCGCTCCCGAGGTCAGCCGCGAGGCGCCCCCGGTCAACGTCGGGCGCCTGGTCGGCGCGTTCCAGCAGGGGCTCCGGGACCTGCTACCGGTCTGGGAGATCATCCTGGCGGCCGACACGCTCGCGGCGCTCCTCACCCTCGGCGGATTGGAGCCCGACGAGTTCCGGTTTCCCATAGACCTCTGGGGCCAGGTCGTCTACGACTTCGCGCTGGCCGCTCACCACCGGGCGCTCCACCGGGAGCACCTGCTCAAGTCGCTCACGCCGCTCTACCTGGGATGGACGGCCTCGCTCATCCTCGAGACCGAGGCCTACGGGGTGGCCGCCATCGAGCCTCGGCTCGAAGCCCTCTGTCTCCGGTTCGAGGCACTCAAGCCGTACCTGATCGAGCGCTGGCGATGACCCGCCCGAGCCCGCTTGAGAGGCCCCCCGCGGCTGAGCCGGACGAGACCCCCAAGGGCCGGATTCGCGTCGGCACCTCAGGCTTCGCCTACCGGGACTGGAAGGGGCCTTTCTACCCGCTCCACCTGCCCGACGCCCAAATGCTCGGCTACTACGCCACGCGCTTCGACGCGGTGGAGATCAACGCCACCTACTACGCGATTCCGGGCCCGCGCAGCATGGACGGCCTGCTCCGCAAGGTCGGCGACCGCTTCGAGTTCGTCGTCAAGGCGCACCAGGACCTGACGCACCAGCGCGCGCAGGCGCGCGACACCCTGCCGCAGTTCCTCGCGTCCCTCGCTCCGCTCGCCGCCGCCCGGCAGCTCGGCTGCGTGCTGACCCAGTTCCCCTTCTCGTTCCCCAACACGCCGGCGAACCGCGACTTCACCCGTTTCCTGGTCGAGGCCCTCGCGCCCCACCGGGTCGTCGTCGAGTTTCGCCACCGGTCCTGGGTGACCGACGAGACGATGGCGTGGCTCCGCGAGATCGGCGCGGGGTACTGCTGCGTGGACGCGCCGCGCCTCCCGAATCTCCCGCCGCCCCGCGCGGAGGCGACCGCGGACGTGGGCTACGTGCGCTTCCACGGCCGGAACGCGGCGCAGTGGTGGCGGCACGAGAAGCCGGAAGACCGCTACGACTACACCTATTCCGCCGAGGAGCTCGCCGCGTGGGTGCCGAAGCTCGAGCGCCTGGCGGAGCGGACCCTCCGGGTCTACGTCTTCTTCAACAACCACGTCCGGGGGCAGGCCCCGGCGAACGCCGCCGCGCTGAAAGCGCAGCTCGGCCTCGGCTAAGCTGGCCCGGGCCGGAGGCGCGCCGCGCGCTCAGCAGGCCGACCGGCGGCGACCCGATTCCGCAAGCACGACCCGATCCAAGCGCAGCGCCTCCCCCACCGACCAGGCCTGGAACGGGCAACCGCGCGGGCGGTGGGGCGGATCCCCGTCGGCGATCTCGGAGATGTGCCCGAGGCCAGCCTCATTGAGATGAGCCAGCAGCGGCGCGAGAAACCGGGCCCGGGCCTCCTGTTTGGCCTT
>CAZTUO010000138.1:1060-8534 GCA_964616355.1 uncultured Nitrospira sp. | reverse complement strand
CTTCGCTCACTTCCTTTTTGAAGCCCTTCAACGCCTTGCCCAAACCTTCGCCGATCTGCGGCAGTCGGCCGGCGCCGAAGATGATGATGATGATCACCAGGATGATGATCAGCTCGGAGAACCCCAACGTGCCGAACATGCGTGCGTCCTTTGTGGGAGGGCAGTGCCGACGCGCTAGGCAGACTCTATCTGCTGGGCCGGGACGGTGTCAAGCTGCTCACCGTGAGGCGTGAGGTGTACGGGGGTGAGGTGTCAAGGGGCCAAGATCGGCACGATCTCCGTTTGCAGCGGCTGCCCGTAGATCTGCACGTCGCGCTCGGCCAGATAGACGTCCAGCTCGCTTCGGATGCCGAACTCACCTGGGAAGTAGATGCCGGGCTCGATCGAGAAACAGGTCCCGGGGAGCAGCCGCCGGCCGTCCTGGGTCTCGAGGTTGTCAATGTTGGCCCCGTTCCCGTGGACCTCCTCCCCGATCGAGTGGCCCGTGCGGTGCAGGAACCGGTCGCCGTAGCCGGCCTCGCGGATCACCTGCCGGCAGACCTCGTCCACCTCCCAGCCGCAGGGGAACTCCCCGGTCGCCGCGCGCGCCCGGACGAAGGCGACAGCCGCGTCGCGCGCCGTGCGCACGATCTCGAAGACCTCTCGCGGCCGCGCCGGCACCGTCGTCCCCACGTAGCCGGTCCAGGTGAGGTCCGCGTACACGCTCCGAGGCTCGGGTCGCTTGGCCCAGAGGTCTATGAGGACGAGGTCGCCCGCCCGGATCGCGGCGGACCCCTCAGGGCCCGGTCCATAGTGCGGGTCGGCGCTGTGGGCGTTCACCGCGACGATCGGCGGGCTCGCGGTGACGAGCCCGTGGGCTCGGATGCGGGAGAGGATGAACTGCTGGAGCGCGTATTCCGTCAGCGGCTGCGCCCCGGCGACGGCCGCGCGCACATGCGCGAAGGCCTCGTCCACGATCCGGCGGAGCTTCTCGGCGGCGTCGCGGTGCGAGGCCAGTTGCCGGTCGTCCCAGACCGCCTCGAAACGCTGAACCAGGTCCGCCGAGCTGACCACCTCGACCCCGAAGCTCCGAATGAGCTCGATGGTCCCAGCGTCCACCCGCGAGACGTAGGGAATGGCGTTCCTCGGCGAGTACTGCATCGCGATCCGCCGGGCCTCCGCGAGGATCCGTCCGAGCGTCGCCTGCTGCTCCGCCCACGAGACGTAGAGGTGAAGGTCGCCGGGCAGCTCGTCGAGCTGGTGGGGCTCGATGCGATGCGCCAGCTTGGCGGGCGAGCCCTGAGCGGGAATCCAGTAGTACCAGCGGCGGGTCACGCGCCGGGACGGGTCGAGCGTGAGCACGCGATAGGCGAGCGGGTCGCTCCCGCGGAAGTCGTAGAACAGCCAGCCGTCGAGCCCCGGCGTCTCGCGCAGGGCTTGCTGGATCGCGGCGATGCGTTGGCTCCAGGGGGACCGGTCGGTCATGGCGGGTGGCATCGTACCGCCCGCTCGGCGGGCGCGTCAATTGGACGGCCCGCCCCGCGAGCACGGCGCCGCGCCTTGTGCTCGCGCGGAGGGCACGGGTAGAATGCGCGCGTGTCCACCACACCGGCTCCGCAGCTTCCGCTGTACCGCGTCACCCTCTTCTACGGCCCCGAGCCGGCCGAGGGCCAGCCGCCCCGGCTCTGTTGCGTCTTCAACGTCAAGAAACGGAGCTGGAAGGGGGGCGTTCAGATCACGGTCGAGGTGGAGGAGGGCCAGCTCGACCGGCTGCGCGTGGCCCTGGGATTCGATGCCTGGCTGCAGGGGGTCCTGGCCGGTCGGCCGGAAGCCGATCGGGATGACTATGTCACCCGGGCGCGCGACGCGTTCGTGCAGGCGATCTGCGCCAGGAAGCTGGACCTGGCGCTGGAGGCCGGGCTGCCCCAGGAAAACGGCCGCCTCCCGGCGGAGGCGCTGACGGCCGAGCTGGAACGGGCGATCCTGGGGGCGCCGGAGCGGATTATGACGCACGTTCTCACCGAGCTGGACCTGGCCGACTCGTGACCCGCGGCGTGAGCCGCGTCCCTCCAAATAGTAGTTTGCTAGCTCGGGAGGATTTGCTATAAGGAAAAGGCTTCGCCGACGCTTGCCACCGGCGCGTCGAGGGACTGACGCTTCAGCCAAGGAGGGAGACCAGGTGCGCACCAGTCGTGACGCCCGTCGGACGGGAAGGGAAAGAGACCTTGCAGGGACGATCCGGAAAGCCGTGGCTGGGGGACTCGTCGTGGCCCTCTGCCACGTGAGCCTACTCCAGACGGGGTGGGCGCAGGAAGGTGCGGTGGCTGCGGACAGGTCAGCGCCCAACGCGGCAGCCGAATTTGGGTTGGGCGCGGCCAGTGTGTTCGCGACGATCCCCTATGGGATTCTCAAGTTCGTCTTCGCCACCCTCGGCGGCATCTCCGGCGGGCTGACCTATGCGTTCAGCGCCGGCAACGAGAAAGCCGCGAAGTCCGTGTGGGACACCAGCCTGCGCGGCACCTACGTCATCACCCCAGAGCACCTGAAAGGCGACCAGGCGATCCGCTTCTTCGGCGTCCCGCCCGAGGCGGAGGGCCCGGTTCCGGCCGAGCCCGCACTGCCCACGGAGCCGGCCCGCTGACGGACCAGCATGAAGCCGATCATTGGGGTCACGCCGGACTTTGCCGAGGGTGAGCGGCAGGTGCTCGGGAGCCGGGAACCCACCTATTTCCTGCGGGCGCGCTACGTGCGGGCGATCGAGGACCTCGGCGGGGTCCCGGTGATCCTGCCGCTGGCGACCGATCCGGTCGTGCGGCGCCGCCTGCTCGAAGGACTGGACGGCCTGCTCTTGACCGGGAGCGGGCCGGACCTGCCGCCCGCCCTCTACGGCGAGCGGCGGCGGTTCGCCTTCCCGGTGATGAGCCGGGAACGGTACGAGTTCGAGCTGGCGATGGCGCGTCTGGCGGTGAAGGCCGGGCTGCCCACGCTCGGCATCTGCGGGGGGATGCAGGCGCTCAACGTCGCGCTCGGCGGCAGCCTTGTCCAGGACATCGCCGGCCAGATGCCGGCCGCGCTCCCGCACAAGCCGGCCAGGCCGGCCACGCGGCTGTCCCATGAGGTTCGCGTGATGCCGGAGAGCCTCCTGCGCCGCATCCTCGGGCGCCGCCGCCTCCGCGTGAACAGCTCGCACCACCAGTCGGTCAAGCGGGTGGCCCCCCTGCTGGTCGCCAGCGCGGTCGCGCCGGACGGGGTCATCGAAGCGATCGAGTCGCCCCGCCATGTCTTCCTGCTTGGGGTCCAGTGGCACCCGGAATGCCTCTACGCGCGCCACGAGGTCCAGCGGCGCCTCTTCCGGGCCTTCCTTAAGGCCGCGCGCTCCGCGACATGACCAGTCCGCTGTTCCGCACCAAGAGCATCGAGCAGATCCTGGACGACTGCAATCGCCCCGAGCACCGGCTCAAGAAGACGCTGACGGTCTGGGACCTGATTGCACTCGGCATTGGCGGGATTATCGGCACCGGGATCTTCGTCCTGATCGGGACCGCGGTGGTGGGCGACGCGACCCGGCCCGGCGCTGGCCCGGGCATCGTGCTCTCCTTCCTGCTAGCGGGCGTGGCCTGTGCCCTGACCGCGTTGTGCTATGCGGAGTTCGCCGCCATGCTGCCGGCCGCCGGCAGTGCCTATACGTATACGTACGTTGCCATGGGCGAGTTCTTCGCCTGGATGACGGGCTGGAACCTGATTCTGACCTACGGCGTCGCCTGCGTGGTGGTCGCGATCGGCTGGTCGGGCTATTTCACGAACCTCCTGCAAACCCTGGGGCTGGCCCTACCAGCCTGGGCCGTCCATCCGCCGGGAACCGACGGCGGGCTCGTCAACCTGCCCGCCGCGCTCATCGTCCTGCTGGTGACAGTCCTGTTGATCGTCGGCACGAAGGAGAGCGCTCGCGCCACGGGCCTGATCGTGCTCGTCAAGGTGGCGGTGATCTTGTTCTTTCTCGCCGTGGGCGTCTTTTCGATCGAGCCGGCCAATTGGGAGCCGTTCCTGCCCAACGGCTTCGAGGGCGTCGGTGCCGCCGCGGCGGTGGTCTTTTTCGCCTACATCGGATTCGACGCGGTCTCGACGACCGCCGAAGAGGCGCGCCATCCGCAACGGGATCTCCCGGTCGGCATTCTGGGGTCGCTCGGCATCTGCACGGTGCTCTACATCGCCGTGGCCGCGGTCCTGACGGGCATGGTGCCGTCGCCCCAGATTGATATCCACGCCCCGGTGGCCGAGGCGCTCCGGCGGGCCGGGCTGACCTGGAGCGCGATCCTGGTGGCCGTGGGCGCCCTGGCCGGCATCACGAGCGTCCTGTTCGTTATGCTGATCGGGCAGATCCGCGTGTTCTTCGCGATGTCGCGGGACGGCCTGCTGACCCCCTGGCTCTCGGCCGTGCATCCGCGCTTCGGCACCCCGTCCCACGCCACCGCACTCACGGGCCTGGCTGTCGCGGTGCTCGCCGGGCTGGTGCCGATCGGGGCGGCCGCCAACATGACGAACATCGGCACCCTCTTCGCCTTCGCGTTTGTCTGCGGAAGCGTCTTGGTGCTGCGGCGGACGCTCCCGGATCGGCCGCGTCCGTTTCGCATCCCCTTCATGCCGTGGACCGCCCTGCTGGGCGTCGGCGGCTGCCTGACCTTGATGGCCTTTCTCCCGGGGACGACCTGGTTGGGCTTCGCCGGCTGGACCCTCGCTGGCGTGTGCCTGTACCTTGCCTACGGGATGACCCACAGCCGACTCAGGAAGCCCTCAGTCGCCTCCGCCCCGGCGGACGTATAGCCCGCTCGCCTGCAAGGCTTGCATCTCGGGAGATCCGTCCAAGGGCGAAGGTGCGAGGTAACGAGGGGAAGCGAGCTACTTGACGTCTCCGGCGGGCTTGGTCGGGTCGGAGGCGGCGGCGACGGGTGTGGCTGTCGCGGGCTGAGGGTTGGCCGCCTCCGTGGGTGCGGCGGCTTGGTCTGCCACAACGGGTTTCGGGGGGGCGGCCGGCTTGGGCGGGGCGGGCTTCTCGGGCTTGATCCCCCCCTCCCACGAGGGACCGCTGTACATGTCCGGCGACAGCCCCTTCGCTTTCCACTTGTCTTCGAAGTCGGCGGCCGCGCGATTGGGCGTCTCGCCCTTGCCGACCACGTCGTTCCAGGGATAGACGCGCGGGCCGATCTCGCAACCTTGGTCCGTCCGCTTCAGATAGAGCGCGATCGGATTCCCGCGATAAGGGCCGAGAAAGATATGGAGAGAGCCGACGTATTCCAAGAGGCGCGCCACCTCGAAAACTCCGAAAGAAGCCGCAACATCGTCAGCATAATAAATAGCGGGCGCCTATGATGCCACATCCAACCCACTCGTGCAAGCGGGTTCAAGGGCCGGGCGGACGGGGCTCCCAGTGCTTCCCGCTCCGCTCAGGCGAGACCCAGGAGCGGGCACACGAGCCGGAGGATGAGCCAGATCAGGATGGCGCCGACGAGGTCGAACAGGAGGCCGGTGTAGAGCATGTTCCGCAGCGGGATGAGCCCCGTCCCGTACACGATGGCGTTGGGCGGGGTGGACACCGGCAGCGCGAAGCCCAGGCTGGCCCCGAGGCAGGCTCCCAGAGCCGGCGGCACGGCGGGCACCTGCGCCGACTGAGCGATGGCGATCACGAGTGGGACGAGCATGCTGGCCGTCGCGGTGTTGGAGGTCAGCTCGCTCACGAGGATCGCCACGACGATCGCGCCGGCGGTGAGGCTCCAGACCGACGCGATCCCGAATCCCTCGACGATCCCACGACCGAGGGCGTCGGACAGGCCGGTCTTCAGCATGAGGTCGCCGAAGGCCAGCCCGCCGCCGAACAGCAGGATGGTCCCCCAGTTGATCCGGGCGGCCTCCCGCCAGGACAAGGTCATGATGCCTGCCTTCCAGTCCGCAGGCAGCACGAAGAGCAACCCGGCTGCCAGGAGTGAGACCAGCTCGTTGGGCAGAGTGCGCTCCATCCAGGCGACGGCGCCGCTCTGCGGGCCCGCGATCGCGGCGAGCACTCCCGGCGCGACCCACAGTCCGACGGCGACGCCGAAGGCCAGGCAGGCATTGAGCTGCCCGCGGGTCCAGGGCCCCATCGCCGCCTGGTGCTGCCGCAGATACTGCGCCAATCCCGGCACGACTGGCTCGTCCGCGGCAAAGAGCTGCGCAACCAGGATCCAGCTTGCCAGGAGCAGCACGGCGGCCAGCGGCAGGCCGAAGGCCAGCCAGGTCTGGAAGGGGATCGGCACGCCCGTCTCCTGTGCGATCAGGCCGGCCCCGATGAGGTTGGGCGGCGTGCCGATCAGGGTAGCGGTCCCGCCGGCGGTCGCGGCGTAGGACAGGAGCAGGAGCGCGCCGATCCGATAGCGGTCGAAGCCGGCCGGTCGAGCGTCCCGGAGCGTCGCCAGGAGGCCTTGGGCGACGGGCAGCATCAGCGCCGCGGTGGCGGTGTTGCTCACCCCCATCGAGAGGAGGGCGGTCACCGTGCCCAGCGCCAGCAGGATCCGGCTCGGCCGGCCGGCCACCCAGGGCAGGGCCAGCACGCGGGCGGCGAGCCGCCGGTCCACCCCGTGCACGGCGAGACCCTGCGCCAGACAAAAGCTCCCGATAAAGAGGAAAATGATCGGATGGGCATAGGCGGCGAAGACGCTGGCGACCGAGCCGAGGCCGGCGAGGACGCACAGCGCGGTGCCGAGCAGGGCGGTAACGGGCAGCGGGATCGGCTCGGCGATCCAGTAGCACACGACCCCGGCGAGGATCGCGGCCAGGCGGTGCGCTTCCGGCGTGAGGGCCGGCAGGGGCGCGAGCAGGACGAGCGCAGCGGCAAGGGGGCCCGCGAGCAGGCCCGCGAGCTGCCTCCCGCGCGCCAGGCGCGCCGGCGCGGCAGCGGATTCCTGGCTCGCGTGGCGCGTCATGAAGACCGTGTGCTAGCTCTTCGCGCGCAGCACGGGAGCGGAGGGATCGGCGTGGCTCTTGCGGACGATGAAGACGGCCAGCATCAGCACCATGACGACCGCCACGTTCAAGCCGATGTCCAGCAGGTAGCGCTGGAACAGCTCCTCGGACACCCCGGTCAGGTGCGCGAGCTCGGCGCCGGCCGTGAGGATGCGCCGGATCGAGGCAATGATGCCGATGTTCAGGAACGGCTCCAGGGTGATGATGTCCGTCTGGAGGAAGCGCACGATCGTCCGGAAGAGTTCCAGGAGGATTATGACGAGCAGGAGATCGTTGACCAGGGTCAGGGCGGCAGGGAGAAAGGCCATCCGGGCGGCCACCGCGAAGGTCCCCCAGCTATAGGCGAAGACCAGCATGCCGAGGAACAGGAAGCTGAAGCCTGCGGTCACGTACCCCCACCGGTCGAGCCACCGCATCCAGGCGACCCATCTTTGCATCTGCTCGTCGGTCGGTTCGACCATGCGCCTCCTGCGAGCGTCTGTCGATCCGGAACTCACCGCCT
>CAZTUO010000138.1:0-1050 GCA_964616355.1 uncultured Nitrospira sp. | reverse complement strand
CAGGCGGTCCCGGTTTGCCCCGACTCGTCGGCCGCGCTCCCGCGGAGCCGCCCAAACCGGAGGTCCCGCATCGCGGTCAGCGTCAGCGAGTGACCGCAGCAGACGATCTCCTTGAAGCCCGCGCCGCCCTCCATGATCATCACGCGAAGCCCGCAGGAGTCCGGATAGAGTTTCTTTTCGTCGAGCACGATGCCCGGAAGCAGCAAGTCGCGCTTCCGCCCGTGCGTGGAGCCTGGTTTGGCGACCACGTCCTCCTCGGTCAGCTCGTGGTCGCAGCAGACGATCTTTTGGAAGCCCGCCCCGCCGCCCATGACCTTGACCATGAGCCCGCAACTGCCCGGGTGGCGCTTGTGCTCGTCAATGATGTCGCCCTTCTTGACCGCCATCCTGCTCTCCGTTCCCGGACCTCCGTCAGGCGAACGCGGTGAGACGGGCCGCGAGGCCCCTCACGGCCCACGCCTCAAACGCTTGACGCGGCGGCGATCCCCCGCCGCTCGTCCACCGCCTGGAACAGCCAGAGCCCCAGCGCGAAGAAGGCGCCCATCGCGAGCACCGCCCAGCGCTGGCTGCCGGTCCAGGCCGTCACCTCTCCGTAAACCAGCGGCCCGACCACGGCCGCGAACTTCCCCGTCACCGAGAAGAACCCGAAGAACTCCGCCTGCCGGCCGGGCGGCGTGAACTGCCCCAGCAGCGTGCGACTCGTCGCCTGGTTCGCGCCCAGCGCCGCCCCGGCGATCAGCCCGATCGCGTAGAACTGCGCGGGGGTCTGGACGAGCGCCGCGCCGCCGGCGAGCGCGATCCACAAGACCAGCGTGACCGAGATCGTCCGCTTGGATCCGATCCGGTCCGCCAGGAGCCCGAAGCCGGCTGCGCCCAGGCCGGCCGTCACCTGGGTCACGAGGAAATAGATAATCAGATCGCGCGGGGTAAAGTCCAGGACTTTATTCGCGAAGATCGCGGACGCCACGATGACGGTGTTGATGGCATCCGTATAAATCAGGTAGGCGACCAGGTAGGTAAAGAGATCGCGGTAACGGCCGACCTCCCGCG
>CAZTUO010000137.1:0-8539 GCA_964616355.1 uncultured Nitrospira sp. | reverse complement strand
TGCGGGCCTCCTGCCGCGCCGCCACCCTGCGGGTCCGGACGACAGCGGCGGGCCCGCCGACCTACGAGGTGCTGCTGGAGGGCGGCGGGGGCCTGCGGGCCGATGCGGTCGTGCTCGCGACGCCGGCCTATGCGTCCGCGGAGCTCGTTGAGGCGGTGAGCCGGCCCGCCGCCGAAGTGCTCCGGGAGATCCCCTATGCCTCGACCGCCACCGTCGACGCGAAGCAGCTCGGGCCGGCCGTGTCGGGATTCGGGTTCGTCGTGCCGCGCGTCGAAGGTCGGGCGTTGATCGCGGCCACCTGGTCCTCAGTGAAATGGCCCGGGCGTGCGCCGCCAGGACAGGCCTTGATCCGCTGCTACCTCGGCGGAGCGGGGCGCGAGGCCGTCCTCCGCGCGGATGACCGGGCGCTCCTGCAGGTCGTCCGGGACGAACTGCGCACCCTCATCGGGCTCGCGGCCGAGCCGGCCTCCGCAGTGGTGTACCGGTGGGAGCGGGCGATACCGCAGTACACGCTCGGGCATCTGGACCGGCTGACCCGGCTCCGCGGCGCGCTCGCGGAGCACCCCGGGCTTTTCCTCACGGGCGCCGCCTACCGCGGCATCGGCATTCCGGACTGCATCCGCGACGGGACGGAGACCGCCGCCTCGGTCGGCGAATGGCTCGCCAAGCTGGAGTCTTGACCCCTGCGGCGGGCTGCCCTATATAGAGGACCTGTCCCATCCACCGCTAGCGCAGGGTGCAAGCACGGGCCGTGCCGGAGGCGGGGAACGGCGCTGGCCGGGAGGTTCGAATGGGAACCGTGATCGGGGTGGTCGCCATTGCCGCGTTCGCGGTTGCGCTCTTCGCGGTCCGGCGGGCCGCGAAGCTGGCGAGGGACCTGGATCGCCTGAGGCGGGAGCAGTATTACACCGAGAGCCGGGTGAAGCGGATTCCGGAGGAAGTGCGGGAACTGGTGGACCCGCTCCGCCTGCACCTAGCCACCGTGGCGGACGGCGGGCAGGTTCCGCGCGACATGATCCTGAACGGCCGGCTGTACCGCGACGTGGCGGCGGAGGAAGCCGAGCGCATGCTGGCGGAAGCCGGTCGGGAACCCGATCGGGTGGTGTGGGTGGACGTGCGCACGCCGAGAGAATATGCGGCGCGGCGCGTCCCGGGTGCCAAGCTCGTTCCCCTCGAGGAATTGGAAACCCGGTACGGGACCGAGATCCCGCGGACGGCCGACAAGGTCTTCGTCTATTGCATGGGCGGGGAGCGGAGCCGATACGCCTGTGAGTTCCTCGGCCGCCGAGGCTACACGAACCTTTATAACCTGAAGGACGGTCTCCAGGGCTGGCGCGGCCCGACGGAGGGCGAGAGCCGCCCGCCGTTGATCCAGATCGAGTCGCGCCGGAAGGCTGCCTCCACCTCAACCGCCTGAGCTCAGGGATCCTGCATATGGCGAATCCGTTTTCGATTCTCAGCGTGAGTGGGCCCTACCGCGAGCCGAAAGAGCCGGCCTTTTCCTACGACTACATCGTGCAGCGGCCGTCCTGGCCGACCCCGAACGCGGTGCGCGTCAAGGTCAGCATTCAGGATGAGCTGGACTACCTCAGGAGCAAGATCCTCAGCGTGAGCGGGGGCTCGCCGGGTCAGCAGCTTCGGGTGACGCAGATTCTGGTGAAGCGGATCGCCGACCGGAAGCTCGACATCGCCAATGAGGCCGGGATGTTCGACGAGCGGAACGACGTCATCATCAAGCCGTTCACCGGCCCGCTCGGCCATCACTTCAAGCCGCTCGAGGCCTGGATGCAGGAATCCAAAGACGCGCTCCGCGAGGAGATCAGGCAGACGGTCGGGTTGTAACGAGCCTTCGCAGGCGCCAGACCCTCCACGCTTCTGTGCGTGCGTGGCTAGGTGTTGCACCCACAGAAGTTGGGGATAGCCCTGTGGATAACTGAGTCTCCGCACCGGGATCGCCACGTTCCAAGCAGAGCCGAACGACTTGCCTAAGTTTTAGGCATTGTGGAGCAGGTGACCTAAGGCCCCTAGATCTGGTGGACCCAGGGAATTCCCTGAGTGTCGCGCAGGGGGCTGGGTATAGGCTGTTTATTAAGAAAGCATAAAGATCGCTTCAGGCGAGTTGCCATCGCAGCAGATCACGCAGCGATGTCAAGCGGTTCCAAGGGGGCGCCAAGGTGCTTCAGAATAGCCGCTTGTAGTTTTTCGAATGGACGCCGGATTCGTCCGCGAAGCCCAAGGACGCCTGGTCGCTTTTGCTGGGATCGCGGAGGTCAATCCGATAGTGGCCGCGGACGTGCTCCATGGCTTCCTCGAACGGAATCGCGTCGGGGTAGAGGGCGCCGGGCGCGTGGGCACCGCGTGAGAGGACCTGGATGGCCTCGGCGTTCCCGTACTTCGGATTGGAAAAGATGTAGATATCCGCGATCGCGTGGTCGCCCAGTTTGTTGCCCGGCGTGGTCGGCGGCAGCATGGTGGAGAGTTGGTTGGTCAGCCGGGCTTCCTTGAAGCGTTTGAGGAGCGCGACGATCTGACTGGTGGTGGCCTGCTCGGGAACCAGGACGCCGATCGCGTTTATCTCGGGGACTGTTGCGCCGACGCGGAACATCACCGGCGCCTCGTCCGCGACGACGGAGGCGCTGTCCCGTGCGGGATCCGGCAGGCCACTCTGCTGCCGTTGGGACTTGGATCCGGGCACGACGACCCAGATGAAGATCCAGAGCCCGATAATCACCCCGAAGATCACCAGCACGGGATGGGCCCCGGCGCGCTTGCCTTCCTGATACGGATGCGGGTCTTCCTCCATCGGCTCGATTCCTCCGTGAGACCGGTCACGAACGTGAGTCCGGTGCGGGCCGCGGGGCTTCCCGACGTTTGGCCTCCTCCCACAGCCTGTCCATCTCGGCGAGCGTGAGGTCTTCCAGCTTCCGGCCGGCACGGGCCGCTTCAGCCTCAATGTGCCGGAAGCGGTTGGTGAACTGGTCGGTCGCCTTTCGCAGCGCCTCTTCGGGGTTGACCCGCAGAAACCGGGCCAGGTTCACGAGCGAAAAGAGCACGTCGCCGAATTCCGCCTCGACCGCTCCCTGGGCGGCATCCCGCCCCGCTGCGGGCGGCGTGTCTGCCCGCGCCCCAGCGGCCAGCGCGCCACGCAGTTCCCGGATCTCCTCCTCCACCTTGGCGAGCACTTCGTCCCCCTTGGGCCAGTCGAAGCCGACCCGCGAGGCCCGCGCTTGCACCTGATAGGCCCGGAGCAGGGCGGGCAGCGTCTTCGGCACGCCGTCCAGCACGGACTCGGCGCGGCCGTTCCGTTGCCGCTCGTCCCGCTTGATGGCTTCCCAGCGGGCGACCACCTCCTCGGCCGTGTCCGGGAGGCCTCCGTCGCCGCGCGGGCCGAAGACATGGGGATGGCGGCTGACGAGCTTGTCGGCCAAACCCTGGAGCACCTCATCCATCGTGAAAGTACCGCGTTCGGAGGCGATCTGGGTGTGGAACAGGATCTGGAGGAGGACGTCGCCCAGTTCTTCCTTGAGACTGGCCTCGTCGCCGCGGTCAATCGTTTCCAGCACCTCGTAGGTCTCCTCGAGCAGGTACGGTTTCAGGGACTCATGCGTCTGCTTCCGATCCCAGGGACACCCATCCGGTGCCCGGAGCCGGGCCATCAGCTCGACGACTTTTTGGAAGCGCTCCGACATTCGTGTCTTCCATTCCCAGAGCTCTGGAGGCGCCCGTCACAGCGGGGCCGCGGAGGATCACTATATACCGAGTCACCAATCCGACACAATGCGGCGTCCCGTTGCGCTCCCCCAAGGAATATGATAGGTTACGCTCCGATCCAACGTGGGAGCCGCGCTTCCCATGGGTGCAGAGGAACCGAAGGGCTTCGAAATCCGGGATCGGCGCGGGCGTATGTCCGAGGGCGACTCTTCCCCTGGGCCCAGCGCAGGCCGCGCTTCCGATTCCCCTTCGCCCGAGCGTTCCGCCGCCCACCAATCGGCCGCTGACGCGACCCCTCCGGTGACGTTTTCGTCCTTAGTCTTCTCGTTGGGCACCTCGGCCCTCATGTTCATGGGCGAACAGATCGATCCGAAGCAGGAACGACTGCCAGTCAATCTGGCCCAGGCGAAGGAAGTCATTGACATCCTCTCGGTGCTGGAGGAGAAGACCCGGGGCAACTTGACGTCCGAAGAGCAGACGGTGCTGGGAGACATGCTGTACGCTCTGCGGATGAAATACGTGGATCTGGCGTCGGGCCGGCAGAGCAAGACCGCTTGATCCGCCCCCGCTCGATCCCCGGCTCTCCTTCCCGCGCCGGTTTCCATCCGCAGGTTCGACCGCCATCCGGCGCCGGACCGGCGCGCAAGCAGCAGTCCCTCGCGCACCGACGAGGATCCATGGCGGAAACATTGCTTGACTAGGGTGTTCCGGATGCTGACCGCTTTGGTGCGGTCAAGATGCTTCGCCGTCGTCGCGGGCTTGGTGGTCGGGCTGGCGGGCGCGCCGGCGGCGCTGTCGGCTGACGGGAAGGGGAGCCTGGCTCGGACGACCGGAGAGCCGATCGAGTCGTCCGATGCGGCGTGGCTGGCCTTGCAGGCCGGTGACCTCCGGCGGGCGCTGGAGGGGTTCCAGGCGGCAACGGCGCACCGTCCCGGCGATCCGATGGCGTGGCTCGGGCTCGCCCTCACCCAGCACCGGCTCTCCCGGGACGACCAGGCCATCGCGTCGCTGGAGCGAGCGATCGCTCTAAAGGACGGGCTCACTCCCGGGCACAAGCTGCTCGGGGACCTCCTCGCTCGTCGCGGCGACGCCGCCGCGGCGGTCGGCCACCTGGAGACCGCACGGCGGCAGGACCCGAATGACGTGGAGATTCAGGAGCGGCTCGCGGCCGCGCGGCGCATGCGCGCGGTCGCGGCAGCCACCGACCGGCTCTACAGCGCACACTTCGTCGTGCACTACCAGGGGCCGACCGATCGCCGGGCGGCGTGGTCAGTCGCGGATCGGCTGGAGACGCTCTATCACCGGGTGGGTCGTCGTCTCGGGTATTTCCCGAGCGAGCGGATCGCGGTCTTCCTGTATCCGAAGCGACAGTTCAGGGAGCTGACTGCCGGGGCAGTTTGGGCGCGAGGGGTGTTCGACGGCCGGATCCACCTGCCGGTGGGCGCGGGGGTGGCGTTGCCGGATTCCACGCTCGCGCACGAATACACCCACGCGCTCATTCATCGCCTGAGCAAGGGGCACGCCCCTGCCTGGCTGGATGAGGGGCTGGCGCTGCTCATGGAAGGTGCGGGCGGCGGGCGGGCCGTGCTGGCCCGGTCTCCGGAGGAACTCGTGTCGCTCACCACGCTCCATGGGTCTCTGCTGGCTCTCCCGCCTCGGTCTGCCAGGGTGGCCTATGCCGAAAGCGTGGAAGCGACGCAGTGCCTGATCGCCCGCTACGGGCTGGGTCGCGTTCGGTGGCTTCTGGAAACGTTGCCGTCGGTGCCCGCGTTCGGCGCGGCGTTCGAGCAGGTCTTCGGGGAGCGCTATGCCGAGTTCGATGCCACGTGGCTCGCTGCAACGAGTCGCTGGCCGCGATAAGAGGGAGGGAGTAATGCCGGATCACCCCGATCCAGTCGAGCCGGGCGGCCGGCCTCCGGCCGTCCTCCAGCGGTCCGCGCAGGGGGGCGACGACGCGAAGGCGGCGACGCCGCGCCGCGCCGCCGAGCCCGTCAGCGAGCCCGAGCGCCGGCGGCTCCACCTGCGTCCGGTCTGGATCGTCCTGCTCCTGCTCGTGCCCTGTCTAGCCCTGACCCTGTATTACTCGCAATACGCGGGGTCCGGCGGCGCCGGGTCCGATTCCCTCGTGCCCAGCCCCAGCTATGCCCTGGTCCTCCTGCTGGTGAACCTGGACCTAATCGGGCTCGTCGTGCTCACGCTGCTCCTGTCCCGGAGCCTGATCAAGGCGTATTTCGAGCGCCGTCATCGGCTGATCGGGTCTGGGTTCCGCGCCAAGCTGGTTGCCGCCTTCATCGGGTTCTCCCTGATTCCGACCGTCCTGCTGGCCTTTGTGGCGAGCGGGCTCGTCAACAAGGCGGTGGACGTCTGGTTCAACGAGCAGGTCGAGCAGGTGCTCAAGGATTCGCACGAGGTGGCCCGGATGCACCACGAGGGCCTCGTCGAGCTGGCCGTCAGCAGCGCGCGGGCGATCAGCCGGGAGATCTTCCGCGAAGACCTCCTGATTCCGGAGCAACGCGAGTTGCTCGCCGCGGCGATGGCCCGCAAGCGGGCCGAGCACGGCCTGGCCGGGGTGGAGGTCTTCTCGTCGAAGCTGGAGACGCTCACGCGGGCGGTGAACCCCGAGGTTCCCAGCACCGTGCTCGACTTGCCGAGCGGCCAGCTCGTGCTGCAGGTGCTGAAGGGCCGGCAGGAATTGACCTCGGTGCAGGAAGCCCAAAACGGGCGCCTGATCCGCGTCGGTGTCCCGATCGCGTCCAGCGCGGTGCCCGGCGAGGTGGACGGCGTCGTCATCGTGGACGCCTACATGCCCGAGTCCCTGCTGGCCAAGATGGAGGGCATCGCGCGGCAGTACACGGAATACCGGCAGGTCAAGGCCATGCGGAACCCGATTAAGGTCGGGGCCTATCTGTTCGTCGCGGTGATCACGGTCCTGATCCTGTTCGGGGCAACCTGGTTTGGCTTCTACGTGGCGCGGGGCATCACGGTGCCGATCCAGCGGCTCGCGGAGGCGACCGAGGCGATCGCCCAGGGCGACCTGGACGTGAAGATCAACGTGAAGGCGACGGACGAGATCGGCGTCCTCGTGGACTCCTTCAACCGGATGACCGAGGACCTCCGCAACAGCAAATCGAATCTGGAGGCGGCCAACATCGAGCTGCGCCAGTCCAACCTGGAGCTGGAAGCGCGCCGCGCCTACACGGAAGCCGTCGTGGACACGATCGCCTCCGGGCTGCTCTCGATTGACCGCACTGGCGTCATCACGACGTGCAACCCTTCGGCCGAGCGCATCCTCGGGGTGTGGGGGGACCGGGTGCGGGGGCGGCCGGTCAGCGACGTGTTCAAGGAGCTGGGGCTCGATCTCTTCCAGACCGCCTATGACCGCATCTCGGCGGATGGGCTCGAGACCTTCTCGACCGAGGGCATGTTGGAGGTCCAGGGGAAGTACCTCACGATCGGCCTGAACGTCTCCCGGATGCGGAACGAGGCGGGGCGGGATCTGGGGTTCGTGCTCGTGTTCGAGGACCTCTCCGAGCTGATCAAGGCGCAGAAGGTGGCTGCCTGGCAGGAAGTGGCCCAGCGCATCGCGCATGAGATCAAGAACCCCTTGACGCCCATCCAGCTCTCGGCGCAGCGCCTGCGGAAAAAGTTCTTCGAGAAGGCGCCGGACTTCGAGGCCATCTTCGACGAAGCCACCGAGGTGATCATCAACGAGGTGAGTAGCCTCAAGCGGATGGTGGACGAGTTTTCCAAGTTCGCCCGGATGCCCGCCCCCCAGGTGGCGCGCCAGTCGCTCCACGAGGTCCTGCGCGAGGTGGTGGCGCTTTATAGCGGCGCCCACCGGGAGGTCGAGTTCATCCTCGATCTCGACGAGCGGCTGCCGCTGCTGAACATTGATCGGGAGCAGATGAAGCGCGTGTTCGTCAACCTGTTCGACAACGCGATTCAGGCGATGAACCAGAAGGGCCGCCTGTGGGTCACCACGGGGCTCGACGCCAAGCGACGCCGCGCCGTCGTGAGCGTGGCCGACGAAGGCGTCGGGATCAATCCCGAGGACGAGGAGAAGCTGTTTATGCCCTATTTCTCCCGGAAACGGACGGGGACCGGACTCGGGCTCGCCATCGTGCACCGGATCATCACGGATCACGACGGCCACATTCGGGCGGCCAACAACCAGCCCAAAGGCGCGGTCTTCACCTTCGAGCTGCCCGCCTGAAGGGAAGCAAATGGCCAATAGCGCACAGCGAGCAGCGAGCAGCCAAGAGGCAAGGGGGGCCGCTAGCCGCTGCTGGCTATTCGCTCGCGGGGGTTGAATGGCTGAGACGATTCTGATCGTGGACGACGAGCCGGGAATCCTGAATTCCCTCGGCAAGATCCTCGAGGATGAGGGCTACGAGGTGGCCGTGGCCAAGAGCGGGAGCGAGGCGCTCAAGCTGGTCGCCACCGAGCCGCCCGACCTGGTCCTGCTGGACATCTGGATGCCGGAGATGGATGGGCTCGAGACCCTCAAGCGGCTGCGCGAGCTGGCGCCGCGGATCCAGGTGGTGATGATGTCCGGCCACGGCTCCATCGAGACCGCGGTCAAGGCGACAGCCGGATAGATCAGGAAGCCATAAAGCTGGGGGCCTACGATTACATCGAGAAACCGCTCTCGCTCGAGAACGTCACGTTGCGCGTCCGCCACGCGCTCGACCAGCACCGGCTGCAGGAGGAAAACATCAGCCTCCGGACGAGGGTCGAGCGCCACTTCGAGCTGGTCGGCTCGTCCCCGGCCATGCAGCGGCTGCGGCAACTGATCGAGACGGCGGGCCCGACCAACGGCCGCGTGTTG
>CAZTUO010000136.1:6251-8554 GCA_964616355.1 uncultured Nitrospira sp. | reverse complement strand
GCTGTCCTTCGCCAGCCGCGCCCGCCGTTCGTCACCCGAGGCCCCTCACACCACCAGGTGCTGCTTCACCTGCTCCTCGCTCAGCTCCGCCGTCTTCCCCGACGCCACCACCGCCCCCTTCGCCATGATCACGTAGGTATCCGCCAGCCGCGCCGCGAACTCCATGTACTGCTCGACCAGCAGGATTGCGAACCGCCGCTCAGCCTTGAACCCCTCGATGACCCGCTCGATCTGGTCCACGATCGAGGGCTGGATGCCCTCCGTCGGCTCGTCGAGGAGCAACAACTTCGGCTTGGCGAGGAGCGCCCGCGCGATCGCGAGCTGCTGCTGCTCGCCGCCGCTCAGCACGCCCCCGGGCCGCTCCAACAGCACCGTCAACTTGGGAAACAGCGCGAAGACCTCTTCGTAGGCTTCCCGCTCCAGCGCGGGCGTCACGGGCATTCCCCTGGCCGCGAGCCCGATCCTGAGGTTCTCCCGCACGGTCAGGTGCGGGAAGATCTCCCGCCCCTGGGGCACGTAGGCGAGGCCGCGGCGCACCCGGCGGTCCGGCGGCTCATGGGAGACGTCCGCGCCGTTGAAGAGGATCTGCCCGGTCTTGGACCGAAGCAGCCCCATGATCGTCTTGAGCAGGGTGGTCTTGCCCACCCCGTTGCGTCCCATCAGGCAGACGACCTGGTCAGCTCCGACCTCGAACGAGACGTTCCGCAGGATGTGGCTCTCGCCGTAGTAGACGTTGAGGTTATCGAGCCGCAGCATCCGCTTCTCGTTCCCGCTGGCGCCCGAGGTAGATCTCCACCACGCGCGGGTCGGCCTGGACCTTCTCGACCGGTCCCTCGCAGAGCACCGTGCCCTCGTGCAGCACTGTCACCGTCCGGGCGATCTGCCGAACAAACTCCATGTCGTGCTCGATCACGATGATCGAGTGGCGATCGGCGAGCGAGAGGAGCAGCTCGCCGGTCTTCTCGGTCTCCTGGTCGGTCATCCCCGCCACCGGCTCGTCCACCAGCAGCAAGGCAGGGTCTTGGAGGAGCACCATCCCGATCTCTAGCCACTGCTTCTGCCCGTGCGAGAGCGCCCCCGCACGGCTGTGCGCTTGGTCCAGCAGGTCGATGGTCTCGAGCGTCGCGACGATCTTCTCGACCTCGCTGGGGGTCAGCCGGGACGTCAGCGTGGCGAAGACGCCCTTGCTCTTGCGGCGGAGCGAGAGGTCGAGGTTCTCCCAGACCGTCAGGTTCGCGTACACGGAGGGCGTCTGGAACTTCCGCCCGATGCCCAGCGTGGCGATCTCGTGCTCGCGGAGCGGGATCAGGTCCGTGTCCTTGCCGAAGACCACCCGGCCGGCGACCGGCTTGACCTTGCCGGAGATGACGTCGAGCAGCGTGGTCTTCCCGGCCCCGTTGGGTCCGATCACGACCCGCAGCTCGTAGTAGTCCACGTAGAAGTTCAGATTGCGGAGAGCCTTGAAGCCCTCGAAGTCCACGGTGACGCCTTCGAGGTAGATGATGGAGCCGCGCTCGGATAGCTCGGTCACGTCCCGCCCCTACCGCACTTCCTGCTGCCTGGCCTCGGCCGCCTCCAGCTTCTCCCGCCCCGCTTCCGCGCGCGATTGCCAGGCGGCACCGAGCCTCCGGAACAACCCGATGAAGCCCTCCGGGAAGATCAGCACGACCGTGATGAAGAGCCCGCCGAGGAAGAAGGGCCAGAGGTCCGGGAAGGAGTTGGTCAGGATGCTCCGGGCCCAGTTCACCCCGACGGCCCCGAGGACGGCACCCGCGAGCGTCCCGCGTCCGCCGACCGCGACCCAGATGACCATCTCCAGCGAGGGGAGCACGCCGATCTGCGCGGGCGTGATGATCCCCACCTGCGGCACGTAAAGGGCCCCCGCCAAGCCCGCGAGGCCGGCCGAGACGACGAACACGAACAGCTTGTAGTTGGCCGGTGCGTACCCCGAGAACAGGACCCGCTGCTCGCTGTCCCGGATCGCGACCAGCACCTTGCCCGTCCGGGTCCGCGTGATCCACCGGCAGAGCAGGTACGCGCCGCCGAGGCAGAGCACGGTGAGGAGGTAGAGGGTGCGCTGCGTCGCGGGATCGGCCAGCCGGAATCCCAGCACCTGCTTGAAGTCCGTGAGCCCGTTCGTGCCGCCCAGGTTCGTCTCGTTGCGGTTGAAGACCAGCCAGGCCGAGAGCGCGAGCGCCTGGGTGATGATGGCGAAATAGACGCCCCGGATCCGACTCCGAAAGGCGAGGAACCCGAACAGCAGCGCGAACAGCGTGGGCAGCAGGATGGCCGCGGCGGCGGCG
>CAZTUO010000136.1:0-6241 GCA_964616355.1 uncultured Nitrospira sp. | reverse complement strand
AGCCGAAGCTGTAGAAGGGCTTCCAGAACAGCGGCAGCTCCTTGACCTGGTTCCAGACCATGAAGTCGGGCAGCGTGCTCCCGTACACGCTCTCGGTGCCGATCGCCAGCATCAGGTGCATCCCGATCGCGTAGGCGCCCAGCCCGAAGAAGACCCCGTGGCCCAGGCTGAGGATACCGGCATAGCCCCAGATCAGGTCGAGGCCGAGCGCGAGGATCGCGAACGCGAGAAACTTCCCGAAGCGGTTCAACGCGAAGTCGGAGACATGCAGCCAGGAATCCGGTGTCGGCAGCACGTTGAGGAGCGGGACGACGGCGAGCAGGAGCACGCCGACGAGCGCGAAGGCTAGCCCCTCGCTCTTCGCCGGCCCGTTCACGCCAGCCAGGGCCCGCGCGCGCCGCCCGGCCGCCGCGTCCGGCCTGGCAGCCGCAAGCTCGATCGTCTCAGGACTCGACATGGCGCCCCTTGATCGCGAACAGCCCGGACGGCCGCCACTGCAGGAACAGGATGACCAGGACCAGGATCAGCACCTTGCCATACACCGCGCCGAAGCTGGGTTCCAGCAGCTTGTTCAGCCCGCCGATCCCGAGCGCCGCCACAATGGTCCCCGCGAGCTTCCCTACGCCCCCGGTCACGACGATCATGAAGGAATCCACGATGTAGTTCTGCCCCAACCCCGGCTCGACGTTCCCGATCAGCGTGAGCGCGCAGCCGGCCAGCCCGGCGAGCCCAGAGCCGAACGCGAAGGTGTAGGCGTCCACCTTGCGGGTGGGAATGCCCAGGCAGGCGCTCATCTCCCGGTTTTGCATGACCGCGCGGACCTTCAGGCCGACGCCCGACCGAAAGAGCAGGAGGTAGAGGCCCAGCACGCAGACCACCGAGAGCGCGATGATGAACAGCCGGTTATACGGGAGCTGCACCCCGACGAGCACCTGCGCTCCGCCGCTCAGCCAGCTCGGCGCCGCGACCGCCGTGAGGTCCCCGAAGATCACGCGCGCCCCCTGGATCATGATGAGGCTCACGCCCCAGGTGGCGAGCAGCGTCTCCAACGGCCGGCCGTACAGGAACCGGATCAGGCTCGCCTCGAGGAACAGCCCGAACAACCCCGCGACGAGGAAGGAGCCAGGCATCGCGACCAGGAAATAATAGTCGAAAACGGCCTCCGGAAGATAGACCTTGAACGCCTCCTGGGTGAGAAAGGTCGTATAGGCGCCCAGCATCATCAGCTCGCCGTGAGCCATGTTGATCACGCCCATCAGGCCGAAGACGATCGCCAGCCCCAGCGCCATGAGGAGCAGGATCGAGCTGAGGCTCATGCCCCGGAAGACCGTCTCGATCGCGCTGGCCCAACTGCTCCAGGTTTCGATCCGCTCCACCGCCTCCGCCGCGACGGACGCGATCCGGGCCATCTGCTCGTAGGTCTGCCGGGCCTGGACATCGCCCTCGGCGAACTCCGGCGGCGGCTCTTTCGCCAGCTCCTTGAGCGCCGGCAGCGCGTTCTGGCTCCGGAGCTCCCCGAGCCTGGCGGCGGCGGCGATCTTCACCGCGGGCTCCTCGCTCGCGAGCCGGAGCAGGTTGATGGCCTCCTCGATCGTGTACCGGACCCAGCGGTCCGGCTCCCGCGCCAGCGCCGCCTCCAGCCAAGGCACGGCCACCGGATTGCCGAGCATGCCGAGGTCCGTGGCGGCCGACCGGCGCGTGTCGGCATCCTCGCTCGCTAGGTTGGCCCGGTTCTTGAGCAGATCAATCACCGGCTTGAGGAGCAGGCGAACGCTCCGCTCGGAGTTGATCCGCAGCTCCTCCAGCCGCGGCAGAAGGCTGGCGTCGCCCTTCTGGATCAGCGTGGCGACCGCCGCCTCTTGGGCCACCGGGTCGCTCCCCGTGAGGTCGGCGAGCGCCCGCTCGATCTCCGGCGGGGCGGAGGCCGGCGGCGCCGACGTCTGCGCCCAGGCGGGCACGGCCAGCACCAGGGCGCCGGCCAGGACCGCACACCACAACACGTTCATCTGCGGGGGTTCCCTTCGGTTCGGAAATGCTGGTGCAGCAAGCACGGCCGCCGCAGCGCGCGGGGAGCAGCCGAGCCCGGCCGCGGCGGGGATCCGTGGGGCGGTCGGTTCAGCCACCCCACGGACCCCTGTGCTGGTTATTTCTTCTTCTGATACGTCCCCTGGTGCTTCACCCAGTCGCAGCCTTTATCCGGGTTCGTGTACTCGCTCCAGGGCTCGGGCTTCACCAATCCCTTCGAGCGCCAGACGATCTTGAACTGGCCGTCCTTGAGGATCTCCCCGATCAGCACCGGCTTGTAGGTGTGGTGGTTGGCCTCGTCCATCTTCTTCTTGCCGCCCGGCGCGTTGAACTCCATCCCGTAGACCGCCTTGCGGACCACGTCCACGTCCGTCTTGCCGGCCTTCTCGACCGCCTGCTTCCAGACGTACACGCCGTAGTAGGCGGCCTCGATCGGATCGTCCGTGACGCGCTTGTCGCCGTCCGGGAGATTGTTCCGCTTGCAGTACGCCTTGAAGTTGGCCACGAACTGCTTGTTCTCGGGCGTGTCAATGCTCTGGAAATAGTTCCAGCAGGCGAGGTGGCCGACCAAGGCGCTCGTGTCCATGCCGCGCAGCTCGTCCTCCGCCACGCTGAAGGCCATGATCGGCGCATCCTCCGCCCGGAGGCCCTGGTTGGCGAACTCCTTGTAGAAGGGCACGTTGCTGTCGCCGTTGATCGTGCTGATCACGCAGGCGCCCCCGCCGGCCGCGAACTTTTTGATCTTGCCGACGATCGTCTGGTAGTCCTGGTGATGGAACGGCGTGTACTCCTCCATGATGTTGGCCGGCGGCACCTTCTTGGCCAGCAGCATCGCCCGGAGGATCTTGTTCGTGGTCCGGGGGTACACGTAGTCCGAGCCCAGCAGGTAGAACTTCTTGTAACCGCCCCCTTCCTTGCTCATGAGGTATTCGACCGCTGGCACCGCCTGCTGGTTCACCGCCGCCCCGGTGTAGAAGACGTTGTGCGAGCACTCCTCACCCTCGTACTGCACGGGGTAGAAGAGCAGCCCGTTGTGCTTCTCGAAGACCGGCAGCACGGACTTCCGGCTCACCGAGGTCCAGCAGCCGAACACGACCGCGACCTTGTCCTGGAGCAGGAGCTGCTTGGCTTTCTCGGCAAAGAGATCCCAGTTCGAGGCCGGGTCCACCACCACCGGCTGGATCTTCCGCCCCAGCACGCCGCCCTTGGCATTGATCTCTTCCACCGCCATCAGCACGACGTCCCGGAGCGACACCTCGCTGATCGCCATCGTCCCGCTCAGCGAATGCAGCACGCCGATCTTGATCGGCTCCTTGTCCGCCGCGTAGGACAGCGCCCAGTGTCCCAGGTTGCCGAGCAGGGCCGCGACGCCCGCACCCGCCACCACCTTGCCGCTCGCGGCCAGGAATTCCCGCCGCGACGGACCTGCCATCATACCCTCGCCGCTCGCGGCCGCCGGTTCCGCCGCTTCGTTCGTTTTGGACGATGCCCTCGTCTTATCCATCACGCGCACTCCTTTCCTTCCCCATCCTTCCCCGTCGGGAAGTGGTCAGAAGTTGTACCAGAACGAGAGGTTGTATTGCTGCCCGGAGAACCGCTCGAAGGTCCCCGCCCACTGTGTCCACAGGTTCTGGAACTCCGCGCCCATGTAGAAGTCAGCCCAGATCTGCTTGACCGCCGTGACGTACATCCGCTGGTTCGAGAGGTACTGGGTGTCCGGATTGATCGTGCTCCCGGCCAGATCGCCGTGGAGCGGGCTGTCCACTCCGTAGCCGGCCAGGAAGGTGTACCCCTTGACCGGCGCGTAGCTGAGCTGCCCCCAGGCGACGACGGTCCGGATCGGCCTCCCGGTCGTGAGGTTCAGATCTTGCCCGAACCGGAAGAATTCCTGGCCCAAGCCCTGGCCCCAGGCCAGCTCACCGGAGAACTTGAGCGTCTTGGTGATCGGCCAGACGAACTCCGCGCCGACGAGGTAGGAGTTGATGTCCTTGCCGGACTGGAAGGTGCCGCTCCCGAAGGCTCCCGCGTTGGTCCCGGCCCGGGGCGCGGACCGATACCACCGGTAGGCGGCGCTGACCGCAAAGAGCATCCCGTCCTTGTTGTAGGCCAACCTGGTCCCGTAATAGGGGTTTTGGATCGGATCGCTGAACGCATCGTTGGAGGCGCCGAATCCCCCTAAGCTATTATCGCCTTGCGCGACATTGGTGCCCGGAGCCCGGAAGTCCGGCCGCACCTGGCGCTGCCCCGAGATCGCATAGAGGCCGCGCTCAAACCGCATGACCGTCAGCAAGCCCTCCAGATTCTTATTGAACTGGTAGCGCAACGTGATCTGCGGGATCCGTTGCCAGAGGTTGCCGCCGTACCCCATGATCGAGAAGTCGATCAGGTCGGGGTGGAGAGCCATGACCGGCGTCCAGTCCTGGCCGACGGTCAGACTGGTCTCGCCGTGCGTGTAGCGCAGGTAGGCCAGACGCAGGCGGGGCGGAATGTTGCCCGCCAGGTCCTTGGCCCCGTAGAAGTCCATTTCCACCACGCCAGTCAGGTTGTGCTTGCCGTCGGTCCGATCCGCCCGGATGCCGAACACGCTGTAGCGGGGGTTCAGCGTGCTGGACGCATTGCTGTTCTTGCCCGCCGCCGTCGCGTACCCGTTGAACTGCGCCGGGTCCAGCGGGTTGGTGTTCCGGCTGCTGTAAATCGCGTCCAACTCGACGCGCCCGTAGGGCGTGATCGCGCCCTTGCTCTGATCGGTGTACAGGGTGGCGAGGCACCCCGGACAGAGATGCACGCCTTCCTCTTCCTTCCGGATGACCTGTCCCGCGCCCGCCGCCGCTTCCGCCGGTTCCTCCCCTTTCCCTGCCCCCTGCGAGGGCGGGGATGCGGGGGGCGGGGCCTGCGCAATTTGCACCAGGCGAGCCGGGCTTTCCGAGTCCACTGCGTTCTGTGCCAACGCTGGCGCCGCGGCCAGGACGAGCGCGGCGGCCATGAGACCGAGGAGCCTCTGTCCCCGGGGATACTGCCTCGTATCCATGAGCCAACCTCCTCCCAAGTGGTGAAGTCAGGGATGAACAGCCCAGGAGGGGTTCAGGCCATAAAAAAACGCCCTCCCGGTTCAACAGTTGAACCAAAAGGACGTCGTTGTCCCACGGGGTGGCCGGTCTGGGCCAGAGACTCCGTCGTCCGCGGCCCTCGGCCTGATGTCAAGCCGCCCTATTTTTAAGCCAGAGCGGTCGCTCTGTCAAGAGGTTTTCTGAGGAGTCGCCGCCCAGGGAATTGAGGGGCCTCACTTGGTCCTAGCCGGTAGCCTGTTCGGCTCAAGGAACCTGTGATACACTACGCCCGGCCTGCAGTCACACCAGCAACGGAGATCGAGTGGCTCACCACCATCCAGGGGCGCGGCCGAATGTGGGCTGGTGCACCGGCCTCGCTATGCTCCTGCTCCCCGCCCTGCTCCCGGGCTGCGCGACCTCTCCGAGAACGGAGGCCGTCATCTTCGAGAGCCCCCGGGTCTCGGTGTACCTGGAACATCCCTCGGACACCTTCGAAGCCACCCATCCGATCACGTTGAGCCCTGCGCTCCTCGAGCGCGTCCTCAAGGGCGTGCTCGTGACCGGGCGCAAGACCGCGCTCGAGACGATTTTTACCGACACCGATCAGTTCGAACGGGTCTTCTCGGACGAAGAAGCGCGGCTGCTGGCCCCCCTGCTGAGCAAGGCACTGGCCCAGGCCAAGCCGACCCAGCGCGTCCGCTTTACGGTCACGCAGCCGCCGCGGGGGCCACGGCGCCTCTTCTCCATGTCCGAGACGGGCGGTGCGGCCGTCGGGTCGTCCGATCCGCCGCCCTACAAGCCTCCGCTCGAAACGTCGGCCGCCACGCTTTACGTCTTCCGGCCCTCGCTGTACCTGACGCTGACGGAGTATCGCCAGAAGCCGAGCCGGCCGGACAGCATCAATATGCCCAACCGCCGCCTGCCCGACGCGGACGGCCTGGACCGCATCGATATCCTCTTCACCCCGAAGGCGGCCCTCCAACCAGAGTCCTTCCAGGAGCCGGGCGTTCTGGGCGAGCCGCACCTGACGCCGATCATCCTCGATTACGAGCGGTTGGCGAGCCTGCCGGAGCCGAAACCCAAACCCGCGTCCCAGCCCCAGCTCGCTCCTCCGGCCGCCGCCGGAGCCCCTGACCAAGCGGCCACCGCATCCAGCGAGGCGCCACCCG
>CAZTUO010000135.1:0-8590 GCA_964616355.1 uncultured Nitrospira sp. | reverse complement strand
CCCCAGGCTCGCCCGCCGGCACCGGCCGCACCAGCTGCCCCGGCACAACCCGCTGAATCCCATCCACGATCACGCGCTCGCCGGGCCGGAGGCCCTCCTCGATCAGCCACTGGGCGCCCTGCCAGCTCGTCGCCTTGACCGTGCGGGGCTGGGCGAGGTCCCCTTCGTCCACGACGAACACCACCGAGCCGTTCGGGCCCTGCTGGACGGCGCGCTGCGGGACCAGGATCGCATCGGTCTTCTTGGCGCCTCGGAACCGGATCGTGACGAACTGCCCCGGCAGCAGGATCCGGTCGGGATTCGGGAAGGTGACGCGGACCGGCCGGGAGCCGGTCTCGGTCTGGAGCGCCGGGTCCAGCAGATCCAGCACCCCCTCGTGCCGATAGACGGACCCGTCCAGGAACTTGAGCGTGGCGCGCAGCTCGCGCAGCCCCGGGTGCTGGATGCGCTTCGCCTCGATGTCGCGGCGCTGCTTCAGCAGGAAACTCTCGGGCGCGTTCACGATCACGTACATCGGGTCCACCTGATGGATCAGGGTGAGCAGGTCGGTCTGCGCGGAGACCAGCCGGCCCTCGTACACGCGCGTCCGCTCGATCAAGCCGTCAATCGGCGCGGTGATCAGCGTGTTGCTCAGATCGAATTCGGCCTTGACCAGATCGGCCCTGGCACCGTCGAGCGCCGCCTTCGCCGCCAGCTCCTCCGCGATGGCGTCGTCCACGTCCTTTTGCGCGACGGCTTGTTCGGCGAGCAGCGGCTTGACGCGCGCCAGGTCTTGCCGGGCCTGCACCAATCGCGCCTCGGCCTGGGCCACCTTGGCCTTCGCGCTGAGCATCGCCGCCCGGAACGGGACCGGATCGATCAGATAGAGCTTGTCGCCCTTCTTGACATCCGCGCCTTCCCGGAAATAGCGCGCCTTCAGGATGCCCGTCACCTGGGAGCGGATCTCCACCGGTCGCGACGATTCGGCCACGCCGATAAACTCCGGCTCGTCCGGGACCGTCTGGGGGACGACGGTGATGATCCCCACCTGCGGCGCCGGCGGCGCGCCCGGCGTTGACGCCGCCTCCTGTCGGCACGCCGGGAGCGCCCCCAGCAGCAGGCCCAGCAGCAGCCCGGCCCCGCCCGCCCACCGCCAGGCCGGCGCTTCCATCCGGTCCCCCGTTCTCCGCATCACGCCCTCCCGCGTCCCCGCGACGTCGAGCCCCGCATCCGATCCCCGCGCGCCGCCCGACGCCGGCACTCCGTCCCCGTGATCTCGTGCACGATCGCGCTGATCAGGCACCCCGAGCCCTGCAGCGCGGCGCCCGCGCGCGCCATCGCGCGGAGGAGCGCCTGCCCATCCGCATCCACAAACGTCACGCCCGACAGGTCCACGACGAGGGGACCGGCCCCGGCGGCACGCGTCGTCCGCCAGCACCGATCCAGCTCCGCGACCCAGGGTCCGGCCAGCCGGCCCTCGAGCGCGAACGTCGTGGCTCGGCCGCGCGGCTTGACCGTGATCTTCAACATGGTGGCAACCCTTGGCGTCGCCCCCTCGCCGGGGCGCGGCTCAGCCGGTCCGGCGTTGTTCCTGCCCCGCCGCCATCCACCCAGCAGCTTGGGGCACGCGCTCGCCCAGCCACCGGGCGAGCACCCCGTCGAGCGACCACCGGCCTCCGCCGCTGATCACGAGCGCGGCGCTTATGCCGATCACGAGCAGGTGGTACTCGAACCCCTCGCCTGGCTGCTGGCCGAACCAATTCATGAAGAACCCGTTGGGCCAGTGGACCGTCCAGATCGCCCCCACCATGATGACCGCGAGGCTGGCGGCGGTGAACCGGGTCAGGAAGCCGAGGGCCAGACCAAGGCTCCCGAAGGACTCCGCGACGATCACGAGGAACGCGACCAGCCATGGCAGGCCCAGCTTCTGGGTGAAGAAGCCCATGGTGCCGTCAAAGCCAAAGCCCCCGTACCAGCCCAGGAGCTTCTGCGCGCCATGAGGAAACATCACCAGGGCCAGCACCAGACGGAGCACCAACGGCGCCCAGCGGTCATCGGTCTCGAAGAACCCTTTCATGTTCATGGGAACCCCTCCTTTCCGCGGCAGGCATCAGCCGTTCCATCTCCTCGGCCGCGTCGCCGACGTGGTCGTGAACGTGCCCGTCCGCAGCTCCTCAAGGGTCTGCTCGATCTCCGCCTGTGTGTTCATCACGAACGGGCCGTACCGCGCGATGGGCTCGTGCAGCGGTCGCCCGGCTGCCAGCAGAAACCGGACCGGGGTTGCCCCCTGCTCACCTGGAGCGTCTCGCCATCGCCCAGCACGACGAGCCTGGGGTGCGGCACCCACGTGCCGCCGGCTTCTTCCGCGTCACGAAATTGTGCCGCTCCCTCGAACACGTAGGCAAATGCCCTGTGCCCCCGCTCGATCGGCTGGTGGAAGGAGGCCTGAGCGGCCACGAACACATCCACGTACAGGGGATCGGCGGGAGGCCAGTCACGGGCCCGCGGACCCCATCAACCGTTCCAGCCATCACCCGGACCCTCGCCCCATTCGCCCGTGTGATGACCGGGATTGCGCCGGCCCGGACCTCCTGGTAGCGCGGCGGGGCCATCTTCAACTTCGCCGGCAGATTGACCCAGAGCTGGAATCCGGCGATCCCTTCGGGCCGCACCTGCGGCATCTCCTCATGCAGGATGCCGCGTCCGGCGGTCATCCACTGCACGTCCCCGGCCCCGAGGCGCCCAGCGTGGCCGAGGGTGTCCCGGTGTCGCACCTCTCCCTTGAGCACGTAGGTCACGGTCTCGATGCCCCGGTGGGGATGCCACGGGAACCCGGCCTGATAGTCGTGGGGGTCGCTCGACTCGACGTGATCCAACAACAGAAAAGGATCGAGGTGGTCCAACGTCCGAGTCCCAATACTTCGCTTGAGCCGCACGCCCGCGCCCTCCCTCACCGGTTCCGGCTCGATGATCGTCTCGAGACGACAAGGGAACACCTTCATGGCAGCCTCCCTGCCCCTCCGCTCGCGGCGCCCGCGACGGCGGCGGGCCTTCGCCCATCGTTGCCGACCTTGATCGGACCCCATCGGTCTGCCGCATGCACGGCGAGCAGCCGCACGACCGAGACTACCAAGGACATGAACACCACCAGCCAGGCCATGACGTCAGCGCCGTGCCTGCGATTGTACAGCGACCGCCCCCGCGCCCGACAGGGCTCGCCGGCGGTTGTCCAGAATGACCGGATCCACGACCTCGCCACACGCGACGCAGCGCCGGACGGGGCACGCGAGCAGCACTCCGCCGTCCAGCAGCTCCGCGCCGGGCTCCAAGACCATGAATCCTCCACAGCGGGGACAGCGCTCCATCGCCAGGATGTGGTCCAGCCCGGAAGCCTGCGCCGCCCGTGTGGCTCCGGGATGTCCAGCGGTTGCCATCAGCTCCCCTTTCGGAATCACGTCGCGGCGCCGCATCGCGCCATCACACCACTGAAGGTCCCCTCCTCCGGAACATGGAACCCCAGCGGCAGGGCCGCAACCGACGTGGCCGATTCCAACCTGATCCACGCCTGGAGGTGCTCCGCCCGCGTCCCAGCCTCTCCATATTCATTTGAGCGGCTTCTTATTAGAACAATCCAGGCAATAACCATTCCAGCAAGAACTTTGCGGTGCGGCGGGTGAACTCCTCGTTTTCGCGCCACCTTTTCACGGTGCCGCCAGGCGGGCCGAGCCTGCCTGTCTCGGTCGGCGCGCCGAGATATCGGCACCTGCTGGGCCCAGCCTCAGGCGACGGCAGGGGCCGAATTTCAGGGAGGCGGGGCTGGCTGGCAGGCTGCGGGTCCGATCCGTGAGCGACGCGGCGTTCTTACTTGGGACGGGAGATCCCGAGCTTCTGCATCCTGGATTGGAGCGTTGTCCGCTTCATGCCCAGCTTGGCCGCGGCGCCATTCGGGCCGCCTATGACCCAATTGGTCTCGCGAAGCGCGCGCACGATATGGTCCCGCTCGGCTGCCTCGAGCGTGCCGAGGCCCTCCGTGGGCGGGGCAGGCGCCCTCGCCAGCTCGGGCAGGGGCACGTGCAGCTCCGGCCCCTCGGACAGGATCACCGCCCGTTCAATGAGGTTCTCAAGCTCGCGGACGTTGCCGGGCCAGGCATAGCGCGTGAGCGCGTCCATGGTCTGGGCAGGAATGGTCTCGACGCGCTTGTTCATCCGCCTCGCGAACGTCTGCGCGAAGTAGCGCACCAGCATCGGAATGTCCTCCCGGCGATCCCGCAAGGGCGGCACGGTGATGGGAAACACGTTCAGCCGATAGTAGAGGTCACTGCGGAACTGCTTGGTGCTCACCATCTGAGCCAGATCCCGATTGGTCGCCGCGACCAGACGGACATTGACCCGGATCGTCTTCGTGCTGCCGAGCCGCTCGAATTCCTGCTCCTGGAGCACCCGCAGCAGCTTGGACTGCAACTCCAGCGGGATGTCGCCGACCTCGTCCAAGAACAGCGTGCCGCCGTCGGCCAGCTCGAACCGGCCGACCTTCTGCGCGATCGCGCCGGTGAAGGCCCCCCGCTCGTGACCGAACAGCTCGCTCTCCAGCAGGCCCGTCGGGATGGCCGCACAGTTCATCTTGACGAAGGTCCGTTCCCGGCGGGCGCTCAGGTTGTGGATCGCCCGGGCCAGCAGCTCCTTGCCCGTGCCGGTCTCGCCGAGAATCAGCACGGTCGAGTCCGTCGGCGCGACGATCTCGACCTGTTTGAGCACCCGCCGGAGCGCGGGGCTGTCGCCGATGATCTCCTCGAAGTTGTAGTGGGCGCGGATCTCGTCCTCGAGGTAGAGCTTCTCCTTGGCGAGCCGTTCCTTGAGCGCGTTGACCTCCTCGTGCGCCAGCGCATTCTCCACAGCGATCGCGATCTGGGCAGCGACCTGGGCCAGCAGGTCCACATCCTCC
Source organism: uncultured Nitrospira sp. (assembly GCA_964616355.1). GTDB lineage: Bacteria > Nitrospirota > Nitrospiria > Nitrospirales > Nitrospiraceae > CAZTUO01. The sequence goes on along the minus strand of CAZTUO010000135.1, from coordinate 3,669 downwards.
GGGGCGAACGCGATGTCTGTCCGGCTGCCGACGTTCAACGTGCCCAAGACACGGTCGTGCGTGAGCAACGGGACCGCGCAGACGGACCGGATCCCTTCGTCGAGGAGCAGCCGGGCGATCTCCGAAGGGAAGCGCTCCAAGTCCTCCCCCTTCACGACCGCCGGTTTTCTGCTGCGAAAGGCCACGCCGGCCGGCGTCCCGTCCACCGGGCTCACCCGCCCCTCCTGAATGAGCCCTTTGCTGTTCGGGAAGTCCAGCGCATAGAGCCGGAACTGGTCGCTCAGCGGATCATAGAGCGCCAGGCTGGTGTAGTCGCGGCGCAGGACGGCTCGCAGGCAGGCGCTGACGGCTCCGAAGAGCGCCCGCAAGTCGAGATGCGACACGACGGCATTGTTGACCTCGAGGAGCAACCGCAGCCGGTCCCGCTCCTTCGTGAGCTGCTGTTGGGCCGATTGCGCGCGCTCGTAATTCAGGACATTGTCCACCGCGAGCGCGACCTGGGTGGCGACCCGCCGGAGGAACGCCACGTCGGCGTCGCCGTAGGCCCCTTTCAGCAGGCTTCCGAATCCCATCGCGCCCAACCGTCGCACGGGCGTCGTCAAGGGAACGAAGCAGAGCGACTGGATCCCGTCTTCCTGCGCGAGCCGGGTCATCGTGGGCCAGCGCCGCTCTTCGCCAACATCGGGAATGAGCACCGGCCGCTGCGTTTGCCACACCACGCCGGTCGGCGAATCGTCCACCGGCGCTTCGTGACCGCCAACGATGTCGGCTGGCACGTTCGCCTGCAGCGTGTGCAACCGCATGACGTGGCGCTCCGGCTCGTATAATGACAGGCCCACGAAATTCACCTGCACGACGCGCGGAAGCCGCTGGGCGAGGTCCCGGAACAGCTCGTGGAGGTCGTGGTGCGCGGCGATGGCCTCGGCCACCTCGAGCAAGGCGCAGTACCGGGCGACTTCCGATTCGGCACAGGGCGGGCTCTGCGGTTCCGTCATGGCCCGTAGTATCGCCTGGGCACCCGCCGCCGTGCAACCGGCGCCCGGCCCGCGCCCCTCCGCTGGCGAGCCCGTTGAGGCCATCAGACGATGAGGCAGGAGCCTGCGCGGGTCAGCGGGTGGCGGGTGGAGAGACGGGCTGCCACTCGCGGATGCGCGCCTCGGCTTCGGCGAGCTGGGCGGGCGTGAGGCGATTTCGGGCCGCCTCCATCGCGTGCAGGGCCTCCCTGTAGCCGTGCTGGACCGCCAGGGCGAACCACGTATAGGCCGTCATGGCGTCCGAGGCGACGCCCTCGCCTTTCAGGTACATGAGCCCGAGGTTGTGCCGCGCGGCGGCCTCGCCCTGGTCGGCCGCCCTCCGGTACCAGCGCACCGCTTCCGCATCGTCCTTCGGCACGCCTTCGCCCTCGTCGTACATCAGCCCCAGGTTGAACTGGGCCTCCGCGTCGCCCTGCTCCGCGGCTTTGCGGTACCACGTGACCGCCTCCGCGTCGTCGCGCGGGACGCCCTGCCCGTTGTCGTACATCACGCCGACGTTGAACTGGGCCTGAGCCAGCCCTTGGTCGGCCGCCTTGCAATACCACTGGAGCGCCAGCTCGTCGCTCCGCGGCACGCCCTCGCCGGCCTCGTAGAGGAGCCCAAGATGGAGCTGCGCCCGCGCGTCCCCCTGGGCGGCCGCCTTCCGGAACCACCGGGCAGCCTCCGCCGCGTCCTTGGGTCCGCCCTGCCCCTCCACACACATCAGACCCAGATTGTCCTGGGCCGCGGCGATTCCCTGGGCGGCCGCTCGGCCGAACCAATACCGGGCCTGGGCCGGGTCCTGCGGGGTGCCCTGGCCCTCGACGTACATGTAACCGAGGTTGTGCTGCGACGTCGCATCGCCGGCCTGCGCCGCGCGCCGGAAATGGTCCAGGGCTCCGGCGTAGTCCCCGTGCCGGTACGCGTGGCTCCCGAGCTGGTAGTGCCACAGCGCGCAGCCCGGCAGCGCCGACGTCAAGGATACGGCAATGACCAGCAGACCGGTCGGACGGATCGCGGCGCGACGCATGCGGGTCCCCCTCATGCCCGATGAGGGGCGGCGGCGGGCGGCTCGGAGGCCAGCCAGCAGGGCCTCCGCCCGCGCCAGCTCCTCCGGCGAGACGACTGCTCTCCCGAAGCGGACGCGGCAGTACAGCTCGGTGAGCGGCTCGACGAAGGCGCCGGCCTCGACCCATTGGCGGCGCACCGCTCGTGCGAACTCCAGGGGGGTCGCGCCGGGCGGCTTGCGGAGGCCGTGGCCTTCCAGGAGCCGCAACATCCGAACGTAGAGCCGCACGGGGGGCGTCTGCTCGGGCGCCGCCGACCTCGCACGGTGCCTGGCCCTCGACAGGGCTCGTCGCCGCCACGCCACGAGCCCGCCCAGCCCGGCCAACCCGGCCACGAGGGCGACCCACAGCGTCCGGCCGGAGGCCTGCCTCCAGCGAACCGCCTCCCGCCAGGCTTGCGCCGCCGTCCGGACCTGATCCGCCAGCCAGGCGGACAGGCGCCCGGTCGCCTGCTCGCCCCGCGCGCGCAACCCGCGCGCGATCACCGCCTGGTCGCGGAAGCTGTACTGGACGACGAAGCGATCCCACTTGAGCCGCAGCGAGTCCACCCACCGGCCGACGAGCGCCGCAAACAGGCCCGCGGGATCTGCGCCCACGCTCGGCGTCGGGTCGAAGGTGACCCAGCCGGAGCGCGGGAAATAAACTTCCACCCACGCATGGGCGTCCCGCTGCCGGACCGCGTAGTACCGGCCGAAGTCGTTCCACTCGCCGGCCAGAAACCCAGTGACCAGCCGCGCCGGAATCCCGAGCGTGCGGAGCATCATCACCATGGCCGTCGCGTAATGCTCGCAGTAGCCGCTCTTGCGGACGAACAGGAACTCCTCCAGCGGCCGCGCCGACACCGCCGTCCCCGTGTCCAGCGTGTAGCGGTACGTGACGCGCAGGAACCGCTCGACGGCGCGCACCTTCCCTAAGACCGTTCTGGCCGGGCCACTCACCGCGGCCGCCAGCTCGGCCACCCGCGGGCTCATCGGGGGGCGCTGCAGGAACCGGTCCGTGATGGATCGCGGATAGGCCAGCACGGCGGCGGTCCGGTCCTCGTCCTCGATCCGGTCCGGGATCGAGAAGGCGCGGTACTGGAAGCGCACCGAGGCGGGGTAGGGGAGGTGCAGGCTGCCCATGCCATCGCCCTGCAGGGCCAGGAAGCCGCCCTCGACGGTTTCGACGAAGGGGGCGGCGAACAGGACCGTTGTGTCCAGCACCTCCATCAGGATTTCCTGGCGGAGCCCGGGGAGGCCCAGGGGCTGCCCCCGCTGAGGTCCGTCGGGAACCAGCGGCCGCGCGGCCGGCGCCATGAAGGCCCCGCCGGCGGATCGCTCCAGCAGGTGCCGCGGGTTCAGGCTGTTGACCCAGGCGCGCCCGTTGTACACGTCGAAGGCGGCGCCGCGAAAATACAGCCGCTCCTCGACCGGGACCTGGTGATCGGGCAGGACCACCCGCATGACGATCGTCTCGTCTTGCTTGACCGAGCCGATCTCGCCGAGGTCCACCGTGCCCGAAAAGCCCGTCGTCCTGATGGCGTCCACGCGCCGCTTCTCGAAGAAGCCCGCGCCCACCCGGGGCGTGACGAAGAAGAGCGCGAGCGTCAG
>CAZTUO010000134.1:0-8623 GCA_964616355.1 uncultured Nitrospira sp. | reverse complement strand
AGTCGGGCCTGCAGCCGCTGGTGCACTTCCTCGGGCCGGTGGGGCAGGAGGACGACACGCTGGTCCGGTTGTACAACGCCGCCCTGGCCCTGGTGCATCCGAGCTTCTACGAGGGCTGGTGTGCGACGCCACTGGAGGCCATGGCCTGCGGGACCCCGGTCGTGGCCTCGGATATTCCAGCGGTGCGGGAGGTGGTCGACGACGCGGCGGTGCTGGTGCCGCCGGACGACGTCGAGGCCTGGGCCGCTGCGCTGGTCCGCCTCGTCAGGGACGAGGCCACTCGGGCGGACTTGGCGGAGAAGGGGATGAAGCAGGCCAGCCGGCACACGTGGGCACGGGCCGCGGGGCATCTGCGCAAGGTGCTGGCCCTGGTGCAGGAAGCGGGACGATGAGCGAGGATCAGTTCGGTCGGTACGGCGAGACGTTTTTCGGCGAGTTGCATCGCGGGCTGGATTACGACCTGACCGCGCGAGGCTATGCGGAATACTACTACGATTGCCTTCCGCAAGACCGGGAGGCACCCATCCTGGATGTCGGGTGCGGCGGCGGGCATTTCTTAAAGTTCCTGGAGATGCAGGGATACCGGTCGGCCGAAGGCCTGGAGCTGTCGCCCCAGCAGGCGGCCGAGGCCAGAAAGCACGTGGCGCTCCCCGTCCATGTGGCGGAGGCGGAAGCCTTTCTGGCCCAGCGGGCCGGGCACTACGCGGCCATTACGCTCAACGACGTCCTGGAGCATATTCCCAAGCCCCGAACGGTGGCGTTCCTTCGCGTGCTCAAGCAGGGGCTGCGCCCGGGCGGCGTGCTCGTCGTGAACGTGCCGAATGCGGCCGGGCTGACGACGGCCTACGTGCGGTACAACGACTTTACGCACGAGCTGGTGTTTACCGAGCTCAGCCTGCGCCAGGTGCTCATGATGGCCGGGTTTCGCGAAGTCCGGTTCGTGCCGGAGCGGTGGCCGCTCAAGCTCACGCCCAGGCACCTGGCCTATCGGTTCGTGCGGTGGACCTGGTACCGGCTGCTCAAGCTGCTCTATTTCATCGAGATGCCGGGGTGCCGCTTGCCGACCACGTGGCACACACGGTTGGTCGCCGTGGCGACTCCGTAAGGGACCGATGGAGCCCCGTCGTCAGTTTCGCGACATCTTCGAGGCGGAGCCGCACGCGGTGCTCGTCGTCAAGGGGCGGCTGACCGGGTGCGACTGCGAGGTGCCCTCGTTCGTGCCGGGCCCGCACTACGCGACGAATTTCGGGAAGCAATGGGCTCGGTTCCGGGACGTCCAGCTCGACTCGGTTAACGGGACCAGCATCTCGCGGGCGTACCTGGAGGCGCTGATCGGGGGACCCGTGGCGCAGCTTGCCGGGAAGACCGTCCTGGAGGTCGGGGCGGGCGCCGGCCGCTTCACAGAGTATTTCGTCAGATACGCCGACCTGGTCGTGGCCGTGGATCTCTCGGAGGCGATCTTCGTCAACGCCGCGTTGGGCGCCGGGAACCTCGTTCCGGCCCAGGCCGACCTGCTCGCGATGCCGCCGATGACAACCCGGTTCGATCTCGTCTATTGTCGCGGGGTGTTGCAGCATACGCCGGATCCGGTCCGGGCGATCGCGGAGCTGGGGAAGTGGGTTGCGCCGGGAGGGGTCGTCGCCTTTGACATCTACGCGCCGGGGAGGCTCGGCCGGCTTGACGCCAAGTATTTGCTCCGCCCCGTAATTCAGCGCCTGTTCACCTATGACTCGTTCCTGGAATTCCTGGAACGGTACGCGGAGCCGATGCTGCGCCTCCGCTGGCGGCTCAAACACTTGCTTCCGGGACGAACCAAGCAGCTTTTGGATTTCGTGCTGCCCGTCTATGACTACAAGGGCTTCCATCCGCTGACGGATGCGCAACTGATCGAGTGGGGCAAGCTGGATACGCTCGACGCCTTCTTCGCCCGCTACGACAATCCGATGCCGTTCGACGCGGTGATCGAGACCTTGGCGCGGCTGGGCTTCCGGCTGCTCTCGGCCGACCGGACCTTGAATGCCTTCCGGGCGACCGTCCCGCAGGGCGGCACCGACTCCTAACGTGAGAATCGGGATCGACGTCTATCAGGCCAGTTTCCCCTATGGGGGCATCGCCCGGTACATCCGGGCCCTGGTGTCGGCGATGGTGGCGGCCGCCCCGCCGGCCGAGTTCGTCCTGGTCAGCGCGGATTTCCGCGCCACGCATGCGCCTTGGCGACATGGGGGCGCGACCGTGCGCGACGTCCGCCTGCGTGTGCCCCGGCGCCTCCTCCAAGCCTGTTGGGACCGGCTGGGCTGGCCCTCCGTGGAAACCCTCGTCGGCCCCCTGGACGTCTTTCACGGGACCCACTTCGTCCTGCCTCCGGCTCGGACTGCCGCGTGCGTCCTGACCGTGCATGACCTGAACTTCCTGCGGCATCCGGAGTACTTCCTGGACCGGGCCCTCAACGAATGGGGGCACCGGGAGGAGCTGCCCATTGCCCTGGCTCGCGCCGATGTGGTGGTGGCGGTCTCCGAGCATACCCGGCGGGATTTGATCGAATTGATGGGCGTGCCGGAAGAGCGGATCCGCGTGATCTACGAAGGGGTCGAGCCGCATTTCTTCGTGTCCGACGACGACCCGCGGCTGGCCGAGACGAAGGCCCGGCTGGGACTGGATCGGCCCTACCTGGTGTTCCTGGTCGGGACGCCGGAGCCGCGGAAGAACCTGATCCGGACGGTGGCAGCCGCGCGGCGGGCCGCGCCGGAGCTGCCCCTCGTGGTCGTCGGGCCCCGAGAGCCGATTCGGGCGTTGCTCGGCGGCGCCAGGCCGGGCGTGGTCCTGGTCGGCTCCCTGCCGGACGAGGACCTGCCTCTGGTGCTGCACGGGGCCGTGCTGGCGCTCTACCCCAGCCTGGGCGAGGGGTTCGGGCTCCCGGCGCTCGAGGCCCTGGCCGCTGGAGTCCCGCTGGTCACCGCCGACCGCACCTCCCTGCCGGAGGTGGTGGGGAAGGCGGCGGTCCTGGTGGACCCGGAGTCGGTCGAGGCCATTGCGGATGGCATCCGGAGCTTGCTGGACGACGGGGACCGCCGGGCCCAGCTCATCGCGGAGGGGCTGGCTCGGGCGCGGGAACTCTCGTGGGAGCGGGCGGCCCAGCAGACGCTGGACGTGTATCGCGACCTGGTGGGTGGCGGTCGGTGCGGATCGCGGTGACCGGAGCATCGGCATGAGGGAGAGGCGGATCGGGTGTGCGCGGGCCTGGCTGGCGCCGCCGCATCCCACCTGGCAGTCGGCGGCCAGCCGGAGCCGGGCCGCGCGGTTCCTCTCCGAGGAGGCCGCCCGGGTCCCGAAGGGAGTCCGGATCAACATCGGCTCCGCCTCCCGGCGGTTCGCCGTGCGGACGTTCAACCTGGATCTCCTGCCGGGCGAGGAAGTGGATGTGCGCGGGGACCTGCTCCGACTGCCCATTAAGGATGCGAGCGTGGACACGCTCGTCTGTACGGGGGTGTTGGAGCACATCCGAGACCCAGCGGCCGCGGTGCGGGAGCTGGAGCGGATCATGAAGCCAGGGGCGCGCTTGTTCGTCGAGACGCCCTTCATCCAGACCGTCCACGCCGCACCGGAGGACTACACCCGCTGGACGAGCCACGGCCTCCGGCAGCTCCTGCGCGGCTTTCAGCTCGAGGACTGCCAGGTCGTCGCGGGCCCGGCCTCCGCGCTGGCCTGGCAGCTCCAGGAGACGCTGGCCATGCTTTTCAGCCTGGGGAGTCGCCTCCTGTACCGGGTGGGCCTCAGGGTCTTCGGCTGGCTGGCGGTTCCGCTCTCCTGGCTGGATATCGTCCTGGAGCGGCATCCGATGGCCTGGCATGCCGCCTCGGGCTTCGCCCTCATCGCCGTGAAACCCGGTGGGGGGGAAGCGGGGGAACAGGCCCATGCGTGACCTCGACGCCCGCGTCGGCGCGGCCCTGTGGCGGCCGGCTGCGACGGTGCCCCGTCCCTTCGTTCGCTATGCCCACCCGGAGCCCTCGCCGGGGGAGGTCTGGCAGGAAGGCTCGGCGGAGGGGGCGATCCAGCTCTCCGTCGTGATCCCGACCGTGGACGCCCAGCGGGGGGGCTACTTCGCCAAGCTTCTGCGGCAGATCTCCGCGCAGCGGTGCGAGGCCTACGAGGTGATCGTGGTCCGTGGCGACCCCCGGCAGGGGCGGGCCATCAACGTCGGCGCGGCCCTCGCGCGGGGGCGCTACCTGCTGACGCTCGACGACGACACGTCGCTGCCCGATCCCGACACCTTCGGCAAACTCATCGCCGTGCTGGATGCGCATCCGGAGATCGGGATCGCCGGAGGGAACAACGTCGTGCCGGAGGACGCCCCGGCCTTCGTGCGGCGCGCGATGCGCGAGATTCCGCGCCGCTCCTGGGAGCCGGTGCGCGAGATCACGGATTCGGACCTGGCCGAGCATCCCTGCCTGATGATGCGGACGGCGGAGTTCCGGGCGATCGGGGGCGAGAACGAGCTGATCCCGCGGGGCCTCGACCCCTACTTACGCCAGCGGGTCCGTGAGGCAGGCAAGCGCGTGGTCGTCGTGCCCGGGGTCATCTACCACCATCTCCCGCCTGGCTCCTGGGGGAGGTTGCTGCGGCAGTTTTTTCGGAACGGCCGGCAGGCGGCCTGGGTGAACCGACGCTACCCGCAGTGGGTCATCGAGACGCCGGCTGAGCACGGAGCCTTCGCCTTGCAAGTCCCGTTCTGGCGCCGCGCCCTCCGCTATGGCGGCCGGCTGTTCCGCGCGGGGCTGGCCGGGCAGTGGACGTGGCTCCTCTGTCAGGTCTGGTATGCAGCCGGATTTGCCGCCGGCTGGCTGCGCGATGCGAGCGACGCGCGGACCTGTCCCTGCCGGCGTGCCGAGGCGTCCCCGGTGCGGCTGGGACAGGGGACGCGGGCGCTCCGTTGCCGGCAGTGCGGGCTCCTGGCCAGGGATCCGCTGCCATCGGCGGAGGACCTGCGCCGGTGGTACGCGGCCGACTATTGGGACCAGTTCGAGGCCGAGCAGACGGGGCCGGAGCGGGAGAATATCCACGCGCACGTGCTCGAGTGGTTGGGCGAGCTGCGCCCCGCCAAGGGCCTGCTGGTGGACGTCGGCTGCGGGGGCGGCGCCTTGTTACGCGCCGGCCGTGCGGCGGGATGGAAGGGCATCGGGTTCGATCCTTCCGCTGAGGCCGTGGCCTATGCGCGGGCGCAGGGACTCGAGGCCTACGAGCTGGCCTGGCCCCCCTGCCCGCTCGCGGACGACCAGGCGGATGCGGTGACGATGGTCAACGTCCTGGACCATCTTCATGATCCGTTCGGCGCGCTCGCGGAAGCCCGGCGGGTGCTGCGGCAGGACGGGTTGCTCTACATCCGGGTTCCCAACGGCCCCTTCCACGCCAGGCTGATGCGGCTCTCGGCGTGGATGGGCCTGTCCGGCTTCCCCGTCTTTCACCTCTACGGGTTCGGCCGTCTGGCCTTGTTGTACCACCTGCCCCGGCTGGGCTTCGCTCCCCTGGCGGTCCGGGTCGCGCTCCCCGCTGCCGGAGATCCCTACGGGGACAGAGGCTCCTGGGCCGGCTGGGCGCGCAAGCCCGTCAAGGCCATGATCGGCGCGGCAGTCCGGGTCCTGCGGGCGTGCGGGCTCGACGCAGTCGCCTGGGCGCCCTCCCTCGAGATCATGGCCGTCAAGGGCTCGGCAGCCGATGGTCAGTGAGCGCTTGGCGGGAAGACCCGCGAGGGCGGGATACCTTGTCGCGCTCGCAGTCTTGGTGGCTGCGGGTGTCGCGCTGCGATGGCGGCATGTGATGAACTGGGGCTACCTGTTGAGCGGGGACGACGGGGTGGTCGCGCTCATGGGGCTGCACATCCTGACCGGGGCGGACTTCCCGCTGATGTTTTACGGCCAGCATTACATGGGCACCCTGGATGCGATGGTCGCCGCGGTGGCCTTCGGCTGGCTGGGCGTGTCCGCGAAGACCTTCAAGCTGACGTTGCTCCTCTATGCGGCGGCGACCCTGGTCCTGGTCGGCTGGACGGCTCTCCGCCTGTGGGGGCTGTCCCGGGCCTGTCTGGTCGTCGGGCTGCTGGCCGTCTCCCCGGCTGCGATTCGGTGGCAGATGGACCAGCCGAACTATGGGATGCTGTACCTGTTCACCGCCCTGCTCCTGGCGCTGACCGTGCGGCTGCTCGCCGCGCCTGGGGCTCCCGCCGGCCCGAGGCAGACCGCGTGGCTGTGCGGGTGGGCGTTCGTCGCCGGAGCGGGGGTCTGGATGCATTCGCTGATCCTCAGCCTGGTGCTCCCGGTGCCGTTCCTGCTGTGGCTCCGCGGGACCTTGCCGGCCGGGAGGCGACTGGCCCTGGCCGTGGCCTGTGCAATTCTGGGCCTGGCGCCGCTCTTGCTCCACAATATCGTAAACCCGTTCGCGACGCTCCGGCAATTCGGCGGGTTTTTCCTGGACGTCTCCTCCCGGAGCGAGGTGGAGGGCCTGTCCTGGCTGGAGATCGTCCTGCGGGGGCTCCGGCACAAGGTGGATCCGGTGACCGTCGGGGCGAACCTGTTGGTGGCCATCGGCGGGTACGGCCTCCGGGACTACCCGGTTCTCTCCAGGCTGAGCTATCCGGCTGTCGTGGCGTTCCTTACCCTCCTCGCCGCTTGCGCGGCGGCGGCGGGGCGCGAGGCGAAACGGCTGGGTTGGCGCACGTGGGGGGCTTCCCAGGAGGGGAGCATCCTGGCCTGGCTCCTGCTCTCCGCCTTCCTGGTGGTCTTTCTGGGGAGCACCAGGTCGCGCTACATGGCCTTGCTGGTCCCGCTCGCGGCGCTCCTGCTCGCCGGCCGATGGAGTGCGTTGGGCGGGAGCCGGCCGGTCTGCGTCGCCTTGCAAACGTTGCTGGGTGGCCTCTGGGCGTACCTGGCGGCCGCCGCGCTGGTCTTGAACGTGAGCGAGCCATTGACGCTTCCGAATCCTGTGCCGGCCCTCGCGCGATTCCTGGAATCCCGAGGGCTCACGCTGGGCTATGCCGGCTTCGAGCTGGCCTACCCGCTGGTGGTGGAGACGCAGGAGGCCGTGCGTGTGTCGCCGCTGGCGGGCCCCCTTGTGGACGACCGGTATCCCGCCTACACGAGGGCCGTCGAGGCGGCCCCGTCGCCCTTTTATCTCTACGCGGAGGGAGAGCCGCTGGAAATCTTGGCCGACTATCTCCGCCGGCAGGGGATCGGGTTCGAGGACTCGCGGGTAGAGGGACACCGGGTGTTGTGGGGCCTGACCCGCCCGGTCCGCCCCGATGAGTTCCTGCCGGAGCCCTATCTCTCCGTGTACAAGCGTGTCCACCGGTGAGGTGCCGATGATGTCCCGATCGTCCCCACCCAGGCTGTCCGTCGTCATTCCTGTCTATAACGAGCGTGCGACGATCGCGGAGATCCTGCGCCGGGTGCAGGCGGTCGCGGTGGACAAGGAGATCATCGTCGTGGACGACGGCTCGACGGACGGGACCAGGACCTTTCTCGAAGCGGTGGCGAAGGCCCGGTCCGCCGAGCCCCCGGTGCTGGCTCTGGATGAGGGGGGGGCGCTCCGCGTGGACAACATCACCGTCTGCTTTCAGCCCCGGAATCGGGGCAAGGGCGCGGCCCTGCGCCGCGGCTTCCAGGAGGCCCGCGGCGCCCTGGTGCTGATCCAGGACGCGGACCTGGAATACGACCCGCAGAACTACGCGGCGCTGCTCGATCCCATCGAGCGCGGCGTAGCCGACGTGGTGTACGGCTCGCGGTTTCTGGGAGGGCCGCACCGGGTGCTCCTCTACTGGCACTACGTGGCCAACACGGTCCTGACGACGCTCTCGAACATGGTCACGAACGTCAACCTCACCGACGTCTGGACCTGCTACAAGGTGTTTCGCCGCGAGATCCTCGTGCAGCTCGACTTGAAGGAGGACCGGTTCGGGTTCGAACAGGAGGTGACGGCCAAGGTGGCCCGGCTGGGCTGCCGCATCTACGAGGTGCCGATCTCCTATTACGGCCGGACCTACGCCGAGGGGAAGAAGATCACCTGGAAAGATGGCGTGCGGGGCCTCTGGTGCATCCTGCGCTACACATGGTTCGATTGAACCGCTGAGGGCTGATCACTGGCATGTGCGGGATCTGCGGCATCCTGGGCGAAGGGACCGAGGGCGAGCTGGACCGGATGTTGCGCCGGCTGGTCCACCGGGGGCCGGACGAGAGCGGGCGGCATCTCGAGCCGCGCCTGCTGCTCGGCGCACAGCGCCTGCGCGTGATCGACCCGATGGGCGGGCGCCAGCCGATCTCCAACGAGACCTGTCCCGAGCGGGGTCGCAGGGCCGGCACGGTCTGGGTCGTCCAGAACGGCGAAATTTACAACTACCGCGAGCTCCGCGACGAGCTGATCGGGAAGGGGCACCGGTTCGCGACGAACTGCGACACGGAGGTGCTGGTCCACCTCTACGAGGAGGAGGGGGAGGACGGCGTCCAGCGGTTGCGGGGAATGTTCGCCTACGCCCTCTGGGACCGCGAGCGCGACAAGCTCCTCCTCGTCCGCGACCGGTTGGGGATCAAGCCGCTCTACTACGCGATCCGGCCGGGACGGGGCGGCCCGGATGGCCTGG
>CAZTUO010000133.1:4917-8695 GCA_964616355.1 uncultured Nitrospira sp. | reverse complement strand
GACCATCGGAACGGCTCGCGGCGCATGACCGGCCACTGACAGGCAACGCCCTGCGATGGCGCTGCGCTCGCCAAGCATCCGTTCCAGCCGCGCCGTGATTTGAGAAGTGAACCAGTATGGCTCGTGCCCCACCCACACGGCCGCGCCTATCGGTTTAGGGAAGAGGCGGACAACGGGCCGGCGGCCTGTCTCTCGCTCAGTCTCACTTGCCCGTTCAGCGTTGACAATCCGCTCCAATGCGGAGAGAATCCGCGGTGCCGAACTGGGGGGCACCTAGGCCGTTGTACTCATAGCAAGGGCGTGCTCGATGCCGGTGCCTGACTTCCAAAGTTTCTTCAAGCCCCTACTCGACTTCTGCTCGGATGGGAAAGAGCATTCCCTGCGAGAGGCCCGAGACGCGATCGCCAAGGCCATGGCTCTGCCGGAAGAGGATATGAAGGAGTTATTGCCGAGCGGACTGCAAACGAAATTCGATAACAGAGTGGCATGGGCCAGGAGCTATTTTGTTCAGGCCAAGGTCCTTGAAGCATCTCGTCGAGGCTACTTTCGCATTACGGAACGCGGATTGAAGCTTCATAAAGAGGGCCATAAGCGCATCGACGTCAAGCTTTTGAGCCGCTACCCCGAGTTTGTAGAGTTCCACAAGACACGGGTTCCCAAGGAGGAAGAACCTGGGCAGGCTACAGAAACGCCGGAAGAGGCGCTTCAGAAGGCCTATGAAAGTATACGCGGTGATTTGGCAGGCCAGATTCTTGAGCGGATAAGCAATAACACGCCGCAGTTCTTTGAAAGACTTGTCGTGGACCTCATGGTCGCGATGGGCTATGGTGGTTCGCGTGTAGATGCCGGCAAGTCCATTGGCGGAAGCGGCGACGAAGGCATTGATGGGATAATCAAGGAAGACCGTCTCGGCCTTGATGTCGTATATCTTCAGGCCAAGAGATGGAACGGAACTGTCGGAAGGCCAGAGGTCCAGAAGTTCGTCGGTGCGTTGCATGGCAAGAGGGCTAAGAAGGGAGTCTTCATCACGACCGGCAAGTTTTCCGATGATGCCCGCAAATACGTCGACACCATCGACCCCAAGGTCATCCTCATTGATGGGAGAGCCCTCTGCGAGTTGATGATCGACCATGGCCTCGGGACGACCACGACCGGAACGTATCTCATCAAGCGAATCGATTCGGATTATTTTGCGGAAGAGTAGGGACTCTGCCGGGGGCATGACCGAAACGCATATCTTTGCCGACTTTCTCGACCTCACGGCCGAAGACACTGTGCCTGCCTGGCCTTTGCCGTCCGTGAACGTCGGCCGGCCAGCTCCACGGCGGCGTGAAGCTTCTGTTCGACGAGAACCTGAGCCTTTCAGCCGCGTTTGGTGTAGAATCGCGCCCATGAGGCTGAAAAAACTCGCGGCGGAAGCGCTCGAACTGGATCCGCAGGCGCGGGCGCGGCTGGCCGGCAAGCTGCTGGAGAGCCTCGAAAACCTCTCGGAGGAGGAGAACGCCCGACTGTGGGCGGAGGAAGCCCAGCGAAGGGACGAAGATTTGAACCCACGTCCCGGCTCCGAGGGTTCTGCTGAACAGGCCTTCCGCGAGGCGAGAGCCAAGCGGAAGTGAAATGGAGCGAGCCTCCTTTCATCGGCTGGCCCGATCGCGAGCGAATAGGGTGGCATCCTTTCGGGTCTTGCGGGAGAGGCGTGACCTAGCCCGGCCCCAACGGTTTCACATGGCCGGCCTTGAGAGTTACGATGAGCCGACCTGAACCTTTCAATCAGCTGATCCGCGCCCTGTGGGAGACGACGTGCACTAGGGGAGAGGCGTCAAGGAGGACACAGGAAAGCTCTCACAGCCGCGTGAGCCAGAAGTCATAGAGCCTCAGCAGGTCGAACGTGAGGCGGGCGCCGAAGGTGGGCCCGTCCTTCTGGTTGATGAGGTCGTTCCAGGTCTCGAACGTGACGGCCCTATAGCGGAGCGCGAGCGACACGAACCGCTCTTCGATCGCGTCCCCGTACCGGTCCACGAACAGCCCCGAATCCACCGTGAACGCCAGCTCGACCTCCCAGTGCGAGGGGTCCCCGTCGCGGCGGTCGTAGTCGCCGACGCCGATCGAAACCTGGCCCAACCACGACTGGGGCGCGACGACGGGATAGGCGCTCCCGCCGTAGAGGCGCCCGTAGCGGCCCATGGCCGAGACGCGGAAGTAGCGCGACGCCTGCTCCAGCCACCGCGGGGCGGAGCCGCCGAAGACCGCCACGGCGTCGGCGAGGGAGGCTCGCCGCAGGCCGAGCCGCCCGTAGATCTCATGGTAGAGCGAGCCGCTGTCCGCGCCCATGCCGGCGAAGCCCTCCTCGCGCGTGCCGAGCAGCGACGTCCAGCGGGTCACAGAGCCCCCGACCATGAAGTCGGTCGCGGTGCGCTTGGCGCCCACCGGCACCGGGGTCAGGTTCCGGAGCTTGTGCACGACGTCGTTCTGGAGGAAGCGCGTGAATCCGTCCTGGGGCGGCCCGACGCCGACCGTGAGGTTGGTGGTCCACCCAGGGAACCGGCTGAGCCGCTCGGTCCAGCTCGCCGAGAGGAAGTTGAAACCCGAGGTCTCGGCGATGTCGTTGTAGCGCTTCCCGGCGCCGTCGAATTCCGTGAAGCGGTTGACCGTGAGGCCAGCGGTCAGGGTGCGCTCGTGCTCGGGATAGGCGATCGCGCCCCAGTGCACGCTCGGCGCGAGAGACTCGGCGCGGGCCAAACCGGGTCCGCTGGCGACCAGCCCCCAAACCAGGACCATGAGGGCGTATCTCGTCGGGCCCCGCATCCGCGCTTCCTGGCAATCCCCCTCAGGACGTGCCAGCACTCTAAAGCAAGGGGAGCCCGCCGAGGCCTTGCTTGCAGTGCGTCGGGGCCCTGACTAGAATGCCGCGGGTGGCCGCCGGAAGGTGGGGAAGCGGCAGCCGTCACAGGAGCGCGAGACGATGCAGGACTTCGAAAAGCTGGGTGTCTTCTATTTGGGCCGCCCCTACGACCTGGCGAAGAAGCGACGCAAGCCTGGCTGGCTGCTCTACGATTCGAAGGACCTGGTGACCCACGCGGTCTGTGTCGGGATGACCGGGAGCGGCAAGACCGGGCTCTGCCTCGGCTTGCTCGAAGAGGCGGCGATTGACGGGATCCCTGCCCTCGTCATCGATCCGAAAGGCGACCTCGGGAACCTCCTGCTGACCTTCCCGGACCTGCGCGGCGAGGACTTCGCGCCGTGGATCAACGAGGAGGACGCGCGCCGCCAGGGCCTCTCGCCGGAGGAGTACGCCAGGCAGCAGGCCGATCTGTGGAGGAAGGGCCTCGCCGAGTGGGGCCAGGACGGCACGCGCATCGCCCGCCTGCGGGCGGCCGCCGACTTCGCGATCTATACCCCGAGGAGCCAGGCCGGCCTGCCGGTCTCGATCCTCAAGGCGTTCGCGCCGCCGCCCCCAGCGATCCTCGAGCAGCTGGATCTGCTGCGCGAACAGATCGGCACCACGGTCACGAGCCTCCTCGGGCTCGTCGGCCTGTCCGCCGATCCGCTCAAGAGTCCGCCCCACATCCTGCTCTCGAAAATTCTTGAGGCGGCCTGGAAGGCGGGGGAGAGCCTGGACCTCGTGTCGCTGATCCAGCGGATCCAGGCGCCGCCGTTCACCCGCGTCGGGGCCCTGGACCTCGACGCCTTCTATCCGGCGAAGGAGCGGTTCGAGCTAGCGGTGCGGTTGAACAACCTCGTCGCCGCGCCGGGGTTCGAGGCCTGGCTGGAGGGGGAG